>CP102404.1:900000-1044673 GCA_024628785.1 Fusobacteria bacterium ZRK30 | reverse complement strand
TCCCTTTCTAACAGGAAATCACCGGAACGTTTTAGGCCATTTGATGTAGATGTCATCGTAAAAGAAGATTCAATAATTGCATATCTGCCACTTGAAAAGGTTTTGGATTTGGAATTTAAAGAGAAAATAGCTGTTCTTGAAAAAATTATAACTATAGGGGTAGAAGATCATTTTAAGGAGTTTAATCATCTTCTGCTTAAAAGTATCTATTCAGATGAAGAGTTTTTTATAAAATATTTGGAAAATCACAAAGTATTAAATATAGGGACCTCTAAAGAAATTTCAGAGCATCTCAATATAAATTTGAGAACACTTCAAAGGCTATTAAAAAAACTTACAGAAGAGGAAATCATAGAAAAAATAAATACTAAAATATCGATAAAAGATCAGTATAGACTGGATAAATATAAGGAAAAATTTGAAAAGTAGGGAGATCCCTGCTTTTTTTTATTGTCTAGAAAATATTAGATGAATTAACGGGGGGATAAACTTTGATTATGCAACGTCACGTTGTTAAAAAAATCCCCCTGACGACAGTTGGCGTGGAACGAATAATGAAGAATCTATATAATTAGAACATAAAAATAAATATTAAAAGGAGTACAATTATGAAAAGATTATTCGAAGAAAATATATTAGCAGGAAAAAAATTAAAAAACAGAATTATCATGGCACCAATGACTAGAGCTCGTGCAAGCCAGCCTGGAGATACTCCAAACGATATGATGGCGACTTACTATGGACAGAGAGCAAGTGCAGGGATGATTATTTCCGAAGCTACTCAAATATCCACACAAGGGAAGGGGTATTCTTTCACTCCTGGAATCTATTCACCGGAACAGGTAGAAGGTTGGAAAAAAGTAACTAAAGAGATCCATGCAAATGATGGTATTACATTTGCCCAGTTATGGCATGTAGGAAGAATGTCACATCCATATTTTCATAATGGAGAAAGAACTGTAGGTCCATCTGAGGTAGAATTTGACTCACAGATATGGATGTGGAAAGAGGGAGAAGTAGCAGGTAAGATGGTAGACTGCCCTAAACCGAGAGCCCTTGAAACAGAAGAGATAAAAGAAATTGTCAGGGACTATGCTAAAGCAGCTAGAAATGCAGTAGAAGCAGGATTTGATGGTATCGAGATCCATGGAGGAAATGGTTACCTTATCGACCAGTTCTTAAGAACACCATCAAATGTAAGAACAGATGAATATGGAGGAAGTTTAGAGAATAGAACCAGATTTGCCAAGGAGATATTAAAAGCTGCTGCAGATGAAATAGGAGCAGAAAAAGTAGGGATTAAGTTAGCTCCATTTATTACTTATCGTGGGATGGACTGTCCGTATACTCTGGATGCTATCTTAGATGTTGCTGAATACTGTCAGGAGCTAAATATAGAGTATATCCATCTGAGTGAAGCTGATTGGGATGAAGCACCGGTAGTTCCGGAAAGTTTCAGAGTAGAACTTAGAAAAGTGTTTAAAAACAAAATAATAGTTGCAGGAAATTATACAAAGGAAAGAGGGGAGGAATTATTAGAAAAAGACTATGCAGATCTTATAGCCTTTGGAAGACCATTTATCTCTAATCCTAACTTACCAGAAAAGTTGGAAAAAAGTTTAGAATTAGCACCACTGGATTCTGCAACTTTATTTGGTGGAGATGAAAAAGGATATTTAGATTATTAAGATCTATTGTTAAAAAAAGCTTGTCTATAATAATAAATTAAGAGGTGAAACAATGGAATCTATATTAAAAAATAGAAAAAAATTTTTAGAAGATATAAAAAAGACTAATAATGGAGATAAAATTGTATTGGGAATTACAGATCTTTCTTTTCATAGGGTTACAGGAACTTTGGTAGCTTACATTCTTAATAAAATGGGATACAAAGTGGAGAGAAGATACGCTCCCCACGAAGAAAATTTTAAGAGATTAAAACACGGGGAGATAGATATGTTATCATCTGCCTGGATCCCTTCCAGTCATGGGGGATACAAGGCCGACGTAGAGAGTGTCACTCCAGTTGTTGAACTAGGATATCACTATTCTCCATATGCCCTTTGGGGGGTTCCAGACTATATTCCCGAGGATATGGTAAAAACTATAGATGATCTAAAAAAAATTGAAGTATTGGAAAAGATGAATAAAAGTATCCAGGGAATTAACATCGGTGCCGGAATTACCAGATTTTCTATCAAGATGATGGAAGAATACGGCCTGACTGATGCTGGTTATGAATTTAAAATTGGAAACCAGGATCTGTGTGTAGAAGCTTTTGAAAAAGGTGTTGCTAAGAAAGAATGGCTGGTAGTTCCATTATGGCAGCCTCAATTCTTACAGCATAAATTTAAAATTAGGGATTTAAAAGAACCAAAAGGTCTCCTTGGAATTACAGATAAAGCTCTGTTATTAATCTCTGAAAAGAAGGTAAAAACTACTTTTAAAAAAGAGGAGTTAGAAATTTTAGACAAAATAATCCTATCCAATGAAATTATTTCAGAGCTGGACTATATGTATTGCAGAGAAGGAATGAACGAACATGAAGCTGTTAAAAGATGGTTTGAAAATTAAATTTTTTCTAGGAGCTAAATGAATATAATTTTTCATATTTATGATTGCTTTTGATGTGCTTAGATATACTATAATCCTCCCATAGATGGGAGGATTTTTATGGAATAAATAATAAATACAGGGGATATCCATTATGATGAGATGCCTTAAGATTATCTATGCCCTGTATGTAGTGTAGGGGGACCCCGGTTTAAATCGATTAAAAAATTCTTCTTTTAACTATAAATTATTGATTTCATTTTTCAAGGTTCTAAAATAGATATGCTGAAACTTTGCATATTCTTTGAAAGTTAATTATTATTCTATAATTAGTTGTACTAACTCTTTATCGGTATTAATCTCAACAATAAGACCTTTAAAACCATCATCTATCTGTTTAAGAATCATGTCAAAATCAATATTCTTAGCTTCATTACTACATGATTCGACTTTATTTTTTAAAAATTTAGATCCAAATTTTAATAAAAATAATGGAATTTTTATATTTACTTTATCTCCATTTGTTTCATCTACCTTAACTCTTAAAAATTTAGCTTTTTCATCTTTAAAATTGGAGTTTTCATTTTTACTGGAAGTGTTATCGGTTACAACGACTTCATTTACATCTAAAATTTTGTCAACTGTCAAGGGTTCATTTTGATCAGTTTCTTCAATTTGTTCCAATAACTTTAATCCTTCCATAGCAGTAATTTTACCATCCTCAATCATTTTTAATATCTTTTGTTTTTCTTTCATAACTCCTCCTTAAACTTTGTATAAAACAATACTATTTTAAAAGTTTCATAGCTTCTTCAGAAGATATTTCTCCTTTTTCCAATCTCTCTAAGATTTGTATTTTATCGATTTTTTTAACTTTATCTCTATACCCTAACACTTCTACGACTTTTTCTAGTTTACTTCTAACAGTGGGATATGATATTTTTAAATCTTTTTCTACCTCTTTGATATTTCCTTTATTTTTAACGAAAATTTCTATGAAGTATAATTCTTCTTCAGATAATTTTAAAAATTTATGTAAACTAAACCTTCCTTCCAGACTTGTATCGCAATTTCTGCAAGTTAATTTAATTACTTCTAACTCTCCAGTACATACAGGGCATTTTCCGATTAATTTATTTATTTTTTTCATTTTTTTACTCCTTTTAAACTTCTTATTAAGAATATACATCAAGAAATTAATAATGTCAATTATAAAGTTGAAATAATTAATATTTATAATTAAATGATATGTGATTTATTAAAAAAAGTTTTATTTTTTTGAGGTTATCTTTTAAAATGTTAATTGTGATTATGTTTTTAAATAAAATAAAAAATTACTCTCCGTAGAATTTTACAAAATATTGGGATCTTCAGCCTGTATTTTTATAAACTATATATAAATCAAGAGATCCTTCATTTTTTATCTCTATTCATGTTAAAATATTGTCAAAATAATAGAAAAAAATTATCCCTTATAAAGGGGAAAATATAGAGGAGGATATAGATGAAATCTATCCATGAAGAATTAAGAAGATCTGTAGAAACAGGGTTTATAGATAAAGATCATAGTTCAAACAGCCTATATCTGCCCCAGTTGGTTACAAATAACAGGTTAAAAAATAAAAAGGTTCTGTCGGTTATTTTGAATGAACTCCGAAACTGTGATGAGTTTTATTTTTCAGTGGCATTCCTGACTAAAAGCGGTGTGGCAGTACTGATAAACACACTGGAAGAATTGAGAAACAGAGGGATAAGAGGAAAGATCCTAGTATCCCAATATCAGGATTTTACCCAGCCGGAAGCATTAAAAACCATCCTAAACTTTGAAAACATTGAACTCCGTATAGCAACTAAGGGAAACTTTCATGCCAAGGGATATTTTTTCAGGCATAAAGATAGATATACCCTCATAGTAGGAAGCAGCAACCTCACTGCCAGTGCCCTCTGTACCAACAAGGAATGGAACCTTATGGTAACTGCATCGGATAATTCCAATCTGATATCGGAAGTTTTGGAAGAAGCAGACTCAGAGTTTGCTGTGGGATATCCTGTAACTCCTGAATATATAAAGATCTATGAGAAGATCTATAATCAACAGAGGGAAGTAAGATATAAAAGCAGGGAGGAGATAGAACAAATATTAAACTATGTTGAACCCAATAAGATGCAGAGAAAGGCTCTCCAAAATATAGAAGATCTGAGAAGAAAAGGAGAAAACAGGGGACTATTGATATCAGCTACAGGAACTGGAAAGACCTATCTGTCGGCCTTTGATGTAAAGCAGTTTAATCCAAAGAAATTTCTATTTATAGTTCATAGAAGAAATATAGCTAAGAAAGCCATGGAAAGCTATCAAACTATCTTTGGCAGAAATAAGAGTATGGGGCTGTTTTCAGGGGAGGAAAAAGACATTGAATCAGATTTTATCTTCTCCACAGTGCAGACCATCTCCAAGAAATCCAATTTAGAACTATTTTCAAAAGATCATTTTGATTATATTGTAGTAGATGAAACCCACAGAGCCAGTGCTCCTACATATCAGAAGATACTAAATTATTTCACTCCAAAATTTTTATTGGGGATGACAGCAACTCCCGAAAGAACAGATGGTTTTAATATATTTGACCAGTTTAACCATAATATCGCCTATGAGATCAGACTAGATGGGGCTCTCAAGGAGGAGATGCTGGTACCATTTCATTATTACGGGATTACTGATATAAAGATAGAGGACAGTTCTATATCTGAAGATGAAAACTTTTCCAGACTGGTCTCAGAAGAGAGGGTGGAAAGGATAATTGAAAAATCAAAATTTTATGGAGCAGATGAAAAAATTATTCGGGGACTGATATTTTGCAGTAGAAAAAGGGAAAGTCAGGAGCTTTCCGTGTTATTCAACGAAAAGGGTTACAGAACAACAGCTCTCACCGGGGAAAGTTCCGAAGATGAGCGGGAAGAAGCGGTCAAAAGATTGGAATCAGATGGCCCGGACAGGCTGGACTATATATTTACAGTGGATATATTTAATGAAGGAATAGACATTCCCAAGGTGAATCAGATAATTATGGTCCGACCGACCCAGTCAGCCATAATTTTTATCCAACAGTTAGGAAGGGGCCTCAGGAAAAGCAGGGGAAAAGAATACCTCACAGTTATTGATTTTATAGGAAACTACAGCAATAACTATCTGATTCCCATAGCCCTCTATGGGGATAACAGTTTTGACAAGAGCAGGATAAAAAAAATGCTGGTCAATGAAAGTACTCTGATCCCGGGAAGTTCAACTATTAATTTTGATAAAATATCCAGGGAAAGGGTATTTAAAGCTCTGGATCTGGCTAACTTAAAGACTAAAAAAGACCTCATAAAAGATTATGAACTCTTAAAATATAAACTGGGCAGGATACCTATGATGAGGGATTTTACAGAGATGAACTCCAGAGATCCAAAGACCTATGTGGATTATTCTAAATCCTACTATAACTTTGTTCTTACCAGGGAGCTGGGTCCTCATATGGGTGAAAGGGAGAAAAAATTATTAGAATTTTTCTCTATAGACATTGCCAACCTCAAAAGAATTGAGGAAGTAATTCTTATATCTCACCTTATAGAGGGGAATAACTGTAGTACAAGGGATTTAAAAGATGAGGTTTTAAAAAAATATGGGTATGAGATATCTGAAGAAACCATAGGTTCTCTCTATAAAAATCTCAATTTTGAGTTTATCACTGAGAAGCAGGAGAAGAAGCTGGTTACTGTAAGGGAAAAATACGGATTTAATATAATAAAATTAGAGGACAATATATTCAGTTTAGAAGATGATTTCCTGGAATCCCTAGAGGATAAGACTTTTAAGGTCTTTTTATTGGATCTTTTAAAGTATTCCAGGACAGCATACGATGCGATCTTTAAAAAAGAAAATTTCTATGAGGGCTTTATCCTCTATGAAAAATATTCCAGAAAAGATGTCATAAGGGTATTGAACTGGGAAAAAAATGAGGTTGCCCAGGGGATAGCAGGATACAAGGTAAATGAAAAATTAGGAAACTGCCCTGTATTTATTACCTATCATGGAGATGAACAGATCTATGATCATGGTTTTTTGAGCAGATCGGAATTTAAATGGATGTCTAAAGCCAGAAGAAAATTATCCAGTCCGGATATGACTGTTATTAGGAACCAGAAGATAAGGATGCCTCTCTTTGTAAAGAAGAGTGACGATGAGGGGATAGAATTTTTCTATATGGGGGATCTGACTCCCAAAAAAGACGGGATAAAAGAGATGAGAATAGTGGATAAAAAGGGAAAGGATGTTTCTGTAGTAGGGATAGAATGTATTCTAAACAGAGGTGTGGAAGATGAGATGTACAGGTATTTGATGGAGGAGTAAAACCTTCATCCAATAAAAATAAATATATTTAGGGTTCATAGAATTTTTTTTAATGTTTGGAGGAAAGAGACATTGAGAAGATTTTCTATGGATCTTTTTTTATCCGTGAAATTATCACCAATGTTTTTACCCGTGAAGGAAATCACTTTTAAAGTGAAACAACTAATTTAAAATAGATCATATTTTTAAATTAGTTGCTTTTAGTAACTTTTACTGTTAAAATAGTTGCAAAGAGAAACTAAAATAAAGAGGTGAAATATGAAAAAATACGATGACTTAGCCAGTGAGTGGAGAGAAAGAAGAAAACGTATGCTGGCAGATAAAGAAAATCCTATCTGTAACTGGGATGAGGTAGATGTTTTATCTTTCAGGGAAAATAAAGGGAAAAAAATAACAGATAATAATCCCTATGTCAATATTTTAGATGTTGAAGAGTTTGAATTGCTCCTGGAAAATGAACCTTATCCTCTATCTCCTCCTGCCATGGCAAGATCAGGAAATCCCAAAAGTAAAACCGGGGAATTTTTTAAAGTGATGCATAAAGAGGTAACGGGAGATGAGATGCACTACTTTAAAGATCAGATGATCTCCATGGAAAGAATTATGAGAGAGATAAAAGATGGAGCTCCTGAACCCAATCCCGATAAAAAAATGGATCTTCATCAGTTAAAAGCTAAAATGAAAAAATATGCTGTCAGTCTTGGATTTTCCAGTGTGGGTGTGACAAAGTTAGACAGAAGATATATTTCATCGGGATATGAAAGTCAAATAGCTTATGATACCGTTATTTTATTGGGATATGAGATGCCCAAGGAGATAATAAAGAATTATCCAAAACCCCAGGGAGAATTAGGGGCTTTTTATGCATATACGGGATGTGCAAGAAATGTTCATAAGGTCGCAGATTTTATAAGAGACAATGGTTATCAGTGTCAGGCAAGAGACTGGAAGGGTGCTATTAAATATCCGCCCCATGCTGTAAACGCAGGGCTTGGAAATTACTCTACCTATGGTGTATGTATCACTCCGGAAGCAGGGACACGTCTTAAATATTGTGCTATTTTAATAGATAAGATGCCAATAGATGAACCTAGAGATTTTAATATTGAAGAATTTTGTTCCAGATGCAGAATGTGCCAGAAATCATGTCCTTCAAAATCCATACCTAAGGAGGAAAAGATCCATAAGGGAATTCTTAAGCGTCAGACACGTTTTTCTACGTGTTTTGAACTAATGACAACAGACAGAGAGTGTATGAAATGTGTGAGAGTATGTCCTTTCAGTCTTTTTGGACATGAAAAATGTATGGATACTCTGCCGGAATATTACAGATATAATCTGGTCAAGGAAGATTTAGATATAGAATTTTTGAGAAAAGAAGGTGGAAAAGATGAAGAAAAATAAGATGATTCATACTTTTGGAGATGTCTGCAATAAAACAGCTGTGAACATTTTTGATGAAACTACAATTTTAGATATTTTAACAGAGTCCGGAGGAATGAAGGGAAATAAAAAATTAAAAGTGATACAGATTGGAGGACCTCTGGGAGTGTGCGTTACCGGAAAGGAGAGATCCCGGAATATAAATGAATTTGAAAAGTTTCTCAATGGAAATATGATAGCTTTTTTAGATGACCTGTTCTGCCCTATGGATTATATGAGGTTTTTAACGAGATTTTTAATAAGGGAACTTAAAATTGATAATAAGAATATAAGAAAATTGAATCAATTGGTTGAAAAAATAACCCAGGGAAGGGGAGAACTCCAGACAATTGAAGAGATTAAAAATCATCTGGACCAGGGTAAAACAATAGCAGAACAACGTATGGCACGTATATTTTTATTTCTTCTGGATGAATTTAGTGATGAAGTTTTAGAGCATATTATAGATAAAAAATGTCAGAGCGGTATATGCAGAACCCTTATTACTGCCCAGTGTATGAATGCATGTCCTGCAGAAGTTTATATCCCTGGATATATTGAACTTATGAAAAATGACAGATATGAAGATGCATACAGTCTTATGAGAAAAAGCAATCCTCTTTCATTTATATGTGGTAAGATCTGTGCAAGGCCTTGTGAAGCCAGATGCAGAAGAAAGGAAATAGAAAGTACAGTAGGAGTTCGGGCTCTGAAAAGGTTTACCTGTGATCTGGTTGTTAACAATAAAGAGTACACAGAGGATAAACTGGATTTTAACTCTAAAAAAATTGCAGTTGTAGGAGGAGGACCTGCAGGGATCAGTGCTTCATATTATCTGGCTAAAACCGGTTATGATGTTACCATTTACGAAGCTTCATCTGTTGTAGGTGGAATGCTTGCCATGGGAATACCAGAGTACAGGTTACCACAAAAAAATATTGACGATGAAGTTCAGTTAATCACAGATTTAGGTGTGAAAATAGTCAAAAACACAAGGATAGGAAAAGATATCCAACTAAAAACGTTAAGAGATAACAATGAGGCAGTTATATTAGCTTCCGGATGCCATATAGGAAATAAATTCGGACCGGAATCAGAAAAAATTGAGACAGCGGTAAAATTCTTGAAGGAAGTAAAAATTGATAAAAGAAAAACTCTCGGAAAAGATGTCTTAGTTATAGGAGGAGGAGATGTAGCTATGGATGCTGCCAGAACAGCACTAAGGCTGAAAGCTCACGTTGTTTCTGCTTCTCTGGAAAGTTTTGACCAGATGCCCAGCAAGGAGGAAAAATATGAGGCCAGGGAAGAGGGGGTTGAATTCTTAAGCCAGTATGGAATAAAAACTATCAAAATAGAAGGAGAAAAACTTTTAGTCACTCTGAAAAAATGCCTGATATTGGAGAAAAACGGCAGGTTTGATCCAGAGTACGATGAAGATGATATTAAAACTTTAAAGGTGGACAATTTAATACTGGCAATTGGTCAGAGATCCGATAATAACTACTTAGATGAAGATATCGAGACAATAAAGGGCTGGGTTAAGGTAGACAAATATTCATTTAAAACCACAGCTAAAAATGTATATGCCATAGGAGATATGTACAGACCGGGAATAGCTATAAAAGCCATTGCAGAGGCAAAAAAAGCAGCAGCAGCTGTAGATGAAGGTTTAGGAGGGAAGGGTCTGTATCTAGGAGAAGAGATTGTCATTCCAGAAAAACCTCTTAACTGTCAGATGTGGGAAGCTGAAAAAGCACCTGAAGAAGTAGTGGTTCCACAGAATTTAGCAGATAACTTCGAATTGGTTTCCAGAGTATATACTAGAGAGGAAGCAAAAAGGGAAGCGGGGAGGTGTATGAGGTGTGATAGAAATTCCATCAAACCTCTGCACTTAAAATAAAATGCTTAAAACTTTTATTTTTTTAAATATATGTTTACTGGCAGATATTAAATTTAGAAAGGAGATCCCTCTTTTGAGGAAGATTTCCTTTCCCTCCCTTTTTTTTATGGGAATTTTTATATCTTTTTTTGATGTATATGTCGATTTTCCCCGGGAAATAAGTAAAATCTTACTGACTTTATTTTTTGCAACTATCGGTCTGAGATATTCTAAAAAAACTTTCTTTAAAGGGCTTAAATGGCAGCTGATGTTTTTAATTTTTGCTGTTCTGGCAGCGGTATTTCAGAATTTATTCATAAAATTAATAGATTATTTTGTCTATATTAAAGATATCAAGATATATTCTTCATTGATGTTTATGGGAGATCTTTCTTTGATCTCAAAATATTCATCCCATCCTTCTATTTCAGGGATGGAGACCCTTACTGTTATTTTAGGAACCGTGTTCTGCAGTCTATTCTTTGGGGTTATTTCAAAAGATAAAAAACTTTATATAAAAAAAATGGAAAAAACAGAGACAAAAAATGTTTTCATCCCTGTAGTTATTATTTTTGTAATTACTATTTTATCCCTCCTACTGGAGGAGACTTTTCTTTATCCCTTAAAAAGTAATGGTATTGCATATATTCTAGGGTTGTTATTCAGATGGAAACTGGATAAGGGTGGTGTTTACCTAGAAAATTTTCATATAAACAAGATAGGGAATTATTTCCTGTCCCTGTTTATCCTCCTAAAATTTTCATCCCTGGACATAAAAAGTTTGGGGATATTGACTTTAAGTGATATTTTAATTGTTTTCTTACAGATTATGCTGCTTATCTTATTTTCGATATTTTTTGTATACAGAGTATACAGGGGGAAAACTCTGGCTGTGTTTTTGTCCACAGCTATCTTGGGGTTTGGTATAGGGATCCCACCTTCTACTATGTCGGTATTACAGCAGGCTGGGAAGGAAAAGGGAACTCCTTGCCATATGATTATGATTGTTCCAGTTGTAGGAGCATGGCTGATAACGTATTTTAATCCAATTATTTCAAAATTTTTCTTAAATTAGGTTTAACTGTGATATAATTTATTTGAATTTTTTAAACAGGCTTTTTATAGAAAGTTAAAATTATGGCAGATTTTTAAAGGAGAGATTATGAAGGAACATTTAATCACAATGGTTTTATCCAGTATTGAACGGGATTATAACTATTATATGAATAAAAAGTTAAAGCAGTATAATATTGGAAAACATGAGATTAGAACTTTGAAGGTTATCAATCAAAATTCAGGTTTAAGCCAGAATGAGGTCTGCTCTATTTTAAAAGAGGATAAAATAACTGTGAGCAAGGCTGTTAAAAACTTGGAAAAACAAGGATATATAAATAAAGTAAAGGATTTGGAAGATAAGAGAGTTTACAGGCTTTATATAACAGAAAAAGGTTCCTTTGATAGAAAAGATTTTATTGAAATAACAAATAATATAAATCAAATTTTTTCCAGGGGATTATCCGATACAGAAAAAACAGAGTTATTAAAGCTTTTAGATATATTACAGAATAATATCCAGGAAGAGGCAGATAAATTGAGAAAACAGTAAATTAAAAAAATTCCGCTAGAAAGAACAATGATCTTTTCAGCGGATTTTTTTAATTGATTACTAATAAAATATTTAAACTACAATTTTTTGAAGACTATAGTCCGTTGACGATAGTCTTCTTTTTGTATGATAATTCAAATAAAAGGAAGGGGGATAAGATGACAATAGAAAGTAATTTTGGAAAAATAATTTCAAAATATAGAAGTGAAAAGAAGATGTCTCAGGAGACCTTAGCAACGTTAAGTGGATTAGATAGAACTTATATTAGTTTACTAGAAAGAGGGAAAAGAAACCCAACTTTAAAAACAATTTTTAAATTAGCAAAAGCACTAGAAGTTTTGCCCTCAGAATGTGTAAAAGAATTGGAGGGAAAAGAATATGAATAGAGCTTATTATTCTAATTCCATAAAAGGTTTTATTAAAGAATCATCTAGTAGTATTTTAGGTAAATTAACTAAGAATCATAGTAATAGAACTCTTGTTGAATTACAAAGAAATGCATGGGTTGAACAAATTAAAGTTTTAAAATCTGAACTTTTAGGAATGGAGGGGAAAATTTATTTTGAATTTTCAATTCCAAGGATGGGTAAAAAGGTAGATAATATTATAATTATTGGAAACACTGTATTTATCATAGAGTTTAAAGTTGGAGAGAAAAGATATAATAAAGATGCAATAGAACAAGTTATAGACTACACTATGGACTTAAAGAATTTTCATGAAGGAAGCCATAATCTACAATTAATTCCTGTTTTAATAGCTACTAATGCTGAGGAAGAAATAATTTCAAATAATAATATCTCATCACATGAGAATGTTATAAAAGCAAATAAACATAATTTTAAAAAAATAATAAGTGAATTTATTGATTTAAGTAAAGAGAATGTGGATATTTCATATTGGGAAAACTCAATATACAAACCTACTCCAACGATAGTAGAGGCAGCACAAGCTCTATATAAAGGTCATAATGTAAAGGAAATTACAAGATCAGATTCTGGTGCGATTAATTTATCTAAAACAGCAGATTGTATAAATACAATTATTAAAAATTCAAAAACAAATAATTTAAAATCAATTTGTTTTGTGACTGGAGTACCTGGAGCAGGGAAAACTTTGGCAGGTTTAAATATTGCTGTTGAAAGAATGAAAGCAGATGAAGATGAACATGCTGTTTTTCTTTCTGGGAATGGTCCATTAGTTGAAGTTTTAAGAGAAGCACTTACAAGAGATGCAGTCCAAACATCTAAACAAAATGGTGAAAAAATAACAAAGAAACAAGCAGGAATTAAAGCGAATACTTTTATTCAGAATATTCATCACTTTAGAGATGATAATTTAATATCTGAGCTAGCCCCTATTGAAAAAGTAGTGGTCTTTGATGAAGCACAGAGAGCTTGGACTAAAGAGCAAGTAAGTAAATTCATGAAAACAAAAAAAGGTATACCTGATTTTAATATGTCAGAACCGGAATTTTTAATTGATGTTATAAATAGACACGAAGATTGGTGCACAATTGTGTGTTTAATCGGTGGGGGTCAAGAGATTAATACTGGTGAAGCAGGATTAGAGGAATGGGTTAATTCTTTAAAAAATAATTATTCTAAATGGAATATCTATTATTCAGATCTTGTTCTAGAAAATGATAATTATTTAAAAACTGAAAACATAAAAGAATGGCTCTTTGACAATGGACAGAATGAAAAGAATCTTCATCTTGCTGTATCACTAAGATCATTTAGATCAGAAAAGGTTTCTAATTTTGTTCGTGAAACTTTGGAGATAAATAATAACTTATCGATTACATTGTTAGAAGATATAAAAAGTAATTATCCTATATTTTTAACGCGAGACATTGAGAAAGCAAAAAAATGGTTAAGAGATCAAGCAAAAGGAACAGAAAGAATAGGCCTACTAGGGTCGTCAGGAGCAAGACGTTTAAGAGCTATAGGAATTGATGTAAAAAATGAGATCTCTGCACCTAATTGGTTTTTGAATAAAAATGACGATATACGTTCATCAAATTTTCTTGAAGAGGTAGCAACTCAGTTTGATATTCAAGGTCTTGAAATTGATTGGGCTTGTATTGCTTGGGGTGCAGATTTTTATATGGAGAATAAAAACTGGAATTTTCAAAGTTTTAAAGGAACCAAATGGCAAAATATTAATCAAAATATTACTAGAGAATATCTTAAAAATACATATCGAGTTTTATTGACAAGAGCTCGTCAAGGAATGGTTATTTTTATACCCCATGGTAGTGAGGCTGATCATACAAGATTATCAAAATATTATGACGGAACATTCGAATATTTAAGTAGTATAGGAATAGAAATATTAGATTAGTGGGAAAATAAAAATTTATAGATTGTAGATAAAGGAAGGGGGGACTCATATCTTGCTAAAAAATAAAGAGAAATCAGCTCTTCCCTTATAAATAGGAGATAATATGATTTTTTTTGAAAGCGACATAATAAGATCCCCTTCTAAGGTGCCTTTAAAACTTTCCCCTGTCAATTGACTTATCTCTTTAGTGAGATTTTTGTATTTATCTTCCCTTTTCGGATAGAATAAGCTAATTTTGTTATTAAATTGTCGTTAACTGAGCCAAAGACATCTCTTTCAATGAGAGTTACAACCTGGGGATGGTCATTTAAAATTTTTACAAACTGGTTGTAAGTTTTTTTCTGGATTATCCAATCCATATATGAATTATTCTCCTTAACCTTTAATTTATCGGTAGCTTTCAAATTAAGATATCTTATAGTCACGAAATTTTGTATATCTTTTGAACAGACAACAGTTAATACAATAAGAAGTATCAGACCGGATAAAAAAGTTCCTACCCACTTAATTCTTTTTTTCATCACTACCTCCTCCTAAAATTAATAATATCCTGCACACTTCTTACATTTTTACAGGCTGGGTAAGTAACTTATATCTGCTGATCTCTTCTTTGGTCATTTGATGGATACAATCTGCTGTTGCTGCATAAATTGTAAACCAGTAAAAATCATCTGATCCCAGCATTGTTTCGATATATTTTCGATTAAGTTCATGTTCAGGAGAATCTACAGGATACTCAGCTGCATCTTTTTCACCATCAGACCATGAGTGAACCCCTATTTTAGCTCCTTTTTCCATTGTTCTTTCCACACCTGCTAAAAAAAGATCGACTCCTCCTGAATTAATATCACTATTTGATAAAATTTTTGTATTTAGCCCTTTCTTCCGGACAAAATAAGCTAATTTTATCATTGTATCATCATCTATTGAACCGGGAACATCTCCTTCAATAATAGTTTCAATCTGGGGATTGTCATTTAAAATCTTTACAAACTGGTCGTAAGTTTTTTCATTGATTATCCCATCCATATACAGATTTGTGTCTTTAACTTCTAATCTGGTGGTAGTTTTTAAATTAAGATATGTCATGGTCATAAAATTCTGCACATTCTTTGAACAGACAGCAGTTAATGCTATAAGAAGTATTAGGCCGGATAAGATGCCGCCTAGCCATTTAATTTTTTTATTTTTTATCATTACTTTCCCCCCTGGATTTTTAATATATAATTTATTTATATTTTACTACAAAAGCTGGAGTATTTTATTTTGTGAACACAAACTCCCCGCTGATATACACAATTTCATTCTATTAAAACACGACTTTACCATAGATCAGATAAAAAACTCATTGCAGGATTTTATAAAAATAGCGGTAAAGATATATTGAAGTCAATTTTGAATATATTTTTTTATTGTTTCAAATGAAAAAAAGAGGTGTATTTGATGGAATATATAAATTCAACACTAATAACACTGGGTATGGTTTTAATTTTTTTAGGTCTGGTGGATTCTGTGAAAATTCTAAAAGATTTTGAAAGTTTTTATAAGGCAGCAAAATATTCCTATAAAATGGGTCTTATTACTTTTTCAGCCATGCTTCTATTTTTATTTTTATATGTAACTCATTTTAGTTATATCATCTTGAAGGAAGTGATTAACAATGAATTTACACATGTGAGTTCACTGCTGTTTTTTATGGATGGACTTTTCATATATATAATAATATTTCTCCTGAAGAATCTGTCATCTTCCCTAAATTCTTTTTATGTGCAGACAATCAGCAGTCTGATCAGAGCGGTTAAACTAAGGGATAAATATACAAGCAATCATTCAGAGCATGTGGCTAACCTGGTCAAGGCAATATTTGACGATCTCCCCGGAGAATTAAAAAAAAATCTGTCAAAAAATGAACTTGTAGAAGCAGCTCTCCTCCATGATATAGGAAAAATTATAACACCCTTGACGATTCTAAATAAAAAAGGTGAACTGTCTGTAGATGAGTATGAACAGATTAAAAAACATGTACCTGACGGGATCTATATTTTAGAGCCCTTTGAGGTTTTTCATAAAATAATTCCATGGATTAAATATCATCATGAGAGAATTGACGGCCAGGGATATTATAAGCTGGAAAAAAATAAAATACCCCTGGAATCTAAAATTATAGCAGTAGCAGATACCTATTCTGCCCTGACTACATCCAGGATATATCAGAGAAAGAGATCCCACAGGGAGGCTGTGGAAGTTTTAAAGGAAGTTTCAGGGACTCAGTTGGATAGTGGGATAGTTGAGATACTGATAAAAATAGAGAATAAAAAAATGGAAAAAATATTTGTAAAATCAGGATTTAATATTAATCAGGATGATTATTACAAGATCTTAGTTAAATAAAAAATAGAATTCTCCTAAGCAGATATGGGAAAGTCATGGGGTCATGATTTAAAAATATTTACTTAGGAGTTTTTTTTTGAAAATTATCAGCGGGGATTTTAAAATAGTTATGTATATTTTTACAGGTATACCCAATAAGGCCGTAAAAATAAAGTAATAATATAAATAAAAAACAAGGAAAATAATAAAAAAATTCTAATATAATAGTAAGATATCTATAGATAAAGGAGGGAAACATGGATTTTATATTACTTTTTTTTATATCTATAGGATTAGCGATGGATGCCTTTACAGTATCGTTAACACAAGGATTATCACTAAAAAAACTTCATATAAAATCAATATTAAAGGTAGCTTTAGTTTTTGGAACTTTTCATGGAGTGATGCCCCTTCTTGGATGGAGAATTGGAAGATTTTTTTATGATGAAATTGCAATATTTGACCACTGGATAGCTTTTGGATTATTGACTTTTATTGGTGGAAAGATGATTTTTGAAGCTAAAAAAATTAAAAAGTGTAAAAATTCTTTGGACATTGTTGCACTTGGAATAGCTACAAGTATAGATGCTTTAGCAGTGGGTTTTTCCTTTTCTTTACTACCTGGATTAAATATTTATTTTGTAATAAGTATTATAGGGATAATAACATTTATCATATCGTTTTTAGGGGTGTATTTAGGGAATAAAGTTGGACAATTATTAGGTGTTAGAGCTGAATATACAGGAGGAATTATTCTTATAGGAATGGGAATAAAAATTCTTATTCAGCATATAATGTAAATAAATTTATTTCTAGACGGGTCCTGGTAAACTGATAACTAAAATAAAAATAGGAAGGTATAGAGAGTATATTGGAACATATAAATAGAGGAGGAGATATTTATGGAGATTATGCACTTACTTAAGGAAGTTTATAATATAAAAAAAAATAATAAACGTTCACGGGATGAAATCCTAGAGATCCAGAACAGCAAATTGAATGATCTGATTGAACATGTATTAAAAAACTCAAAATTTTATCGTGAATTCTACGGGAAACACGGGATAACCCTGGAAAACTTTAAAACGATAGATTACAATAAATATCCTACAATTAATAAAGATATTATTTCAGATCACTTCGATGATCTTATCTGTACTAAAGATTTTAAGAGGGAAGATTTAGAAGAATTTATAAGCCATAAGGAAAACTGGGGAGGAAGGTATAAGGGGAAATATTTGGCTATGACTTCTTCGGGCTCAACCGGGCATCCTACAATATTTGTTTATGACCAGAAGGCATGGGCTACAGTAAAGGCTTTTATAATAGGAAGGGTGGATCAGTCCCATAAGATGAATCTGTTAAAAAAAGAGAGGATAGCTTTTATTATAGCGACGGGAGGAAATTTTGCCAGTTATAATCTAGCCCAGGAAGCAAAAAATATAAACTACACAACTCTGACTCTGGATGTTAACGGTGATTTTAAGGAGATAATAAAATCATTGAATGAATTTCAGCCGACTATTCTATCGGGATACTCCTCATCTATAGCTGCCCTGGGAGAGGAAAAACTAAATGGAAATTTAGGGATATTTCCAAAGCGGGTATTCTGTTCAGCAGATAAATTGACCCGGAACAGAAAAGAGATAATTGAAAGAGCCTTCGGGGTAATACCTTTAAATTTTTATGGAGCAACTGAATCTTTGGGAATGGGGTCGGAAATTCCTGAGAGAGGACAAATTTTTCTTTTTGATGACTACTATAAATTTGAGATAGTTGATGAAAAGATGGACGAAGTAGGTCCAGGAGAAGTAGGAGATCTCATAGTGACCAACCTTTATAACTATGTGATGCCTCTCTTAAGGTATAAGATGGAAGATAGATTAAAAAAATCTAAAGATCAGGATTTTAATTTTACCCTTATAGATGAAATTGCCGGAAGGGTAGTGGATGATCTTTATTTTGAAATGGCAGACGGGAGCCAGGAAAAACTGACTGCTCTTCAGCTGGTAGGTATGTACTTTAATAATGTAAAGAAAATTCAATTTGTGCAGGAAGATAAAAATACTCTAAAGATTAGATATGTTGAAAGGGAAGAGTTAGATCCCGAGAAAGAAATACTGCCTATGATGACTGAATTTCTAAGATCGAAAAATCTTGAGAAAGATATAAAACTGATCATAGAGAAAGCAGATAATATCCCTGTAGACCCCCATACAGGAAAATACAGGCAGATAGTTTCCCATAAAAAGAAGCCATCTTTAAATTAAAATAAAAAGGCTGCCCGGTATCCCAGGCGGCCTTTTTAAATGTAATTCTAATTATATAAACATCGATACTCCCGGTCCTATTGGAAGACCTAAGAAACTCCAGGCAAGGAACATAATACTCCAAATCACTAAGAATATAATTGAGTAAGGAAGCATCATAGCTATGATTGTTCCTATTCCCATTCCGTCTTTTTTAGATGCATACTTTGCAGCAAATGCCACTACAATTGGAAAGTATGACATAAGGGGAGAGATAATATTAGTTGTAGAATCTCCAATCCTATAAGCCAGCTGTGTATATTCAGGTGATAAACCTAATTGAGCAAACATAGGGATAAATACAGGTGACAACATGAGCCATTTAGAAGAAGCTCCTCCAATGAATAAATTTATGAATGCAGTTAAGAATATAAGTCCTACAGCAGCCCATACTCCACTTATTCCCATGGATTTCATAAGATCAGCCAAGTTTACTGCAATGATAATTCCAATATTTGATTTTGTAAACACATATACAAACTGTGCTGAAACAAATATTATTACCAGGATAGCTCCGCAAGATGCCATAGCTTTATTGAGTGAAGCTATCACGTCTCTATGGCTTTTTATTGTCTTAGCTCCAATTCCAAATAATAACCCTGGAATGAAGAAGAACATCATAAGGATATAAACAATAGACTGACTGAAAAATGGTTTTAATATCTCCATACTGCTAGGGGTTCTACCGTTTTCTGTGGCAAAATTTTGAATCTCAGCAGGAGTCCATCTAAGAAGTCCATTTTCCGGGATAGTCATCATGATGACAGCTCCTAAAAATACCAGCATCCCTATTCCTGCAAATCTCATTCCCTTGATCTCATCTTTAGATATATCTGAACCGGCATCCAGATCCAGTTTAGGACCTGTATATTTTCCCAGTCTGGGTTCAACAATTTTATCGGTAATAAATGCTCCGACGATTGTTATCATAAATGTAGAAGCTACCATAAAGAAAAAATTTGCTGTAGGAGTAACTGAATATCCCGGTAAAACTATCTGTGCTGCGGTAGTTGTGATTCCGCCTAATAATGGATCTGTAGTTCCAACCAGTAAGTTTGCTGAAAATCCGCCGGATACTCCTGCAAATGCTGCAGCAAGTCCCGCAAGGGGATGTCTTCCGAATGAAGCGAATATAATTGCTCCCAGTGGGATTAGTACAACGTATCCTGCATCTGATGCGATGTTAGACATAACTCCTGCAAATACTACAATTCCTGCTACCATAGATTTAGGAGTAGATAATACTACTTTTTTTATAACAGCATTTATAAGTCCGGAACCCTCAGCCAGACCGACCCCTAACATGGCTACGATGATAGATCCTAATGCTGCATGGCCGGTAAAGTTATCTACTCCGCTGGTTAAGATCCCTCTAATTCCAGAAGCTGTCAATAAACTCTGAACAGTAGTTGTCTTATCTATAACTGCCCCGGTGGCTCTGGAAATCTCCTGGTACGTTACTGAGATACCTGTTTTAGCTAAAACTGCTGATAAAAAAATTGTTATTATAAAGAAACCAAAAAACATTGCTACAGGATGAGGTAATTTATTACCTGCTACCTCAATAAAATTTAAAAATTTATCAAATTTACCGATTTTCTTTTTGCCTAGTTGTACTTGAATTTCTGCGTTCATATTTCCCTCCTCTTTTTAGTACTATTGACAAACATTATGTTTGATTATGTACAAAAGGATGGTATCACAATATAAGAAAATGTGTCAAATTTTTCTAAGATTTCTAATGAAATATTAATAGAAGTTTGAAAAAATAATATGTTTATTTTAAAAATATGTTTATTTTAGGACTTTTGTATGCGGAAATATATATATTCTGTGATTTTTTATAATGATTATTTTTATTTGAATTAAATAGGGGAGATAGAAAATAAAAATTATTAAGTCGGAAGATGTGATAAGTTAAAAAAATTAAAAAATTAAAAAATTAAAAGCCGGCAGATCTGCCGGCTTTTAATTTAAAATTTATTTTTGTTTTTTTACCAATAAGAAATAGTACATAGCAGGAATAATTAATCCTCCAGAAAGAGCATTTCCAATTGTAACGGGGATGATGTTGTTCATAAACATCTGTCCCAGGGTGTAGTCTGCTCCTAAGATCATCCCTAAACTTAGAACATACATATTAGCAACTACATGCTGAAATCCGCAGAGTACGAATAACATAATCGGGAACCAGACACCGATGACTTTAGAAACAAGATCTTTCCCGGACATAGTCATCCAGGCACCTAAAGCTACTAAAACATTACAGAAAAATGCACTGGCTACAGCTTCAGAAAATCCTAAAACTGCCTTATGCTCTGCCATGTGGACAGCTACAGAATGAATAGCTTCCGATTTATATAATCCTGCTGTAACAGCTAGGATAGCTGCTACGATAGAACCTGTAAAATTTCCCAGCCATACAAAGGTCCAGTTTCTCAATAAGTTTTTTAAACTGATTTTTTTATCAAATAGTGCAAGGGTCAATAAGTTATTGCTGGTAAATAATGATCCTCCTACAACTATACATAACATTATACCAACCGGGAAGACACTGGCTCCTAAGAAGCTGGCTAACCCTGTATCTACCCTGGTTCTCATAGTCTGGGTAACGGTCATATATCCCATATATCCTAAAGCAATGAAAAATCCGCCTAAGATACCAAATAAAAATATATTTATACTTTTACTGTTTCCCTTTTTAATCCCCATCTTAACAACATTACCTGCTGTTTCATAATTATCGTACATGTTTTCTTTACACATAATATACCTTCCTTTTTAAATTACTAAATTTGAACATGAATTATATTATATCATAAAAAAAATGAAATCAAAAATATTTTTTCACTTATAATTTTAAAAAAATCCAGAAAAAATTGGAAAAAAGAGAAAAAAGTACTAATATAGTGGTGTACAAAATTTAAAAATTTTAGGAGGTCAAGGGTATGTTAGAACAAGTAATACAATGTGTGCCTAATTTTAGTGAGGGAAAAGATTTAGAAAAGATAGAAAAAATAATTGCTCCTTTGAAAAATAGAGAGGGGGTAAAACTCCTCAGCGTAGAACCGGATAAAGATTATAATAGAACAGTTGTAAACATAATCGGGGAACCTTTAAAAGTATTGGAAGCTGTGTACGAAACAATAGGAATTGCAACAGAATTGATAGATTTAAATGTTCATAGGGGAGAACACTCCAGGATGGGAGCTACAGATGTAGTACCTTTTATACCCATTAAAAATATAGATATGGAGGAGTGTATAGAGCTGGCAATAACATTGGGGAAAAGGATAGCTGATGACTATAAGGTCCCGGTATTTTTGTATGAGGAAGCAGCTACCTGCAAGGAAAGAATTAACCTTGCTGCTGTGAGAAAGGGTCAGTTTGAAGGGATGGCAGAAAAAATGAAAGATCCCCAATGGAAACCTGATTTTGGAGAGTGTATGCCTCACAGGACAGCAGGAGTAGTAGGAGTAGGAGCCAGGTTACCTCTAGTAGCTTTTAATATAAACTTAGGAACGACAGATGTAAATATAGCGAAAAATATTGCTAAGGCGATCAGACATTCCAGTGGTGGATTCAGATATATAAAAGCCGGACCGGCAGAATTGAAGGAAAAAGGGATAGTGCAGGTGACTATGAATGTAGTGAACTATAAAAAAACTCCCCTTTACAGGGTCTTTGAAACTGTGAAGATGGAAGCTAAAAGATACGGGGTGCCGGTATTAGGGAGCGAGATCATAGGAAGTGTACCTATGGAAGCTCTTGCTATGAGTATGGAATATTATTTAGGTTTAGATGGCTTTTCAATGGAGAAGATTTTAGAGTCTAATTTATAGGGTAAAATAAAAGAGTTTAATTATAAATTCGGCCGAAGGTCGTATGGGGGGATATATTAAGATGTATGCGGAGTTAATTGTAAAAAATATAGGAAATTTAATTACCCTGGGAGAAGGGGAAAAAGCCAGAGCCGGAAAAGAAATGGGGGAAGTCGAGATAATAAAAGACGGCTATATAGTTATTAAAGACGGGAAATTTTTAGAAACAGGATCAGGAGAATTCGATAAAAAATATATCGGAGAATCAACATTAATAAAGGATGCCATGGGACTGACTGTAACTCCCGGCTTGATAGATCCACATACACACCTGGTTCATGGGGGAAGTCGTGAAAATGAATTTTCTAAAAAATTAGAAGGGGTTCCCTATATGGATATCTTAAATGCCGGAGGTGGGATTTTGAGTACGGTAAATTCCACAAGGCAGGCCAGTTTTGAAGAATTATATAAAAAAGCTAAAAAAAGTCTGGATATTATGTTATCTTTTGGTGTAACCACTGTAGAAGCTAAGAGCGGGTACGGACTAGATATTGAAACTGAATTAAAACAGTTAGAAGTTGTAAAAAAATTAAATAAAGACCACCCTATAGATTTGGTATCAACATACTTAGGGGCTCATGCTCTGCCGCCTGAATATAAGGGGAAGAGGGAAGAATTTATTAGTGAGATAATAGGAGCGCTGCCTATGATCAAAGAGAAGGAATTGGCTGAATTTTGTGATGTTTTCTGTGAAGAGGGAGTTTTTTCAATAGAGGAAACCAGGAAGATATTAAATGCTGCCAAGGATCTTGGATTTAAAGTAAAGATCCATGCAGATGAAATTGTAACCTTAGGGGGAGCAGAATTATCGGCAGAGTTAGGAGCATTTTCTGCTGATCACCTTATGGCTGCCAGTGAAAAAGGGATGGAAGATATGGCTGAAGCTGGAGTGATAGCTGATATTCTCCCTGCAACCTCATTTAATTTAAATAAAGACTATGCACATGCTCGTCAGATGATTGAAAAAGGTGTAGCAGTAGCCCTGTCTACAGATTATAATCCTGGAAGTTCTCCTACAGAGAATTTACAGCTGGCTATGCAGCTGGGATCATTGAAATTGAAGATGACTCCTAAAGAAGTTATTAGTGCAGTTACTGTGAACTCTGCTTATTCGGTGGACAGGGGAAAAGAAATTGGAAGTATTACAAAAGGAAAGAAGGCAGATTTTGTAATTTTTGACACACCAAATTTAGAGTATATAATGTATCACTTTGGGATAAATCACACTAAGGATGTGTATAAAAATGGAATCCAGGTAGTGGCAGATGGGAAAGTAATATATTAGGCATAAAATAGTCCATAAGTTATACAGGTAGAATACGGAGAAAAGATAAAATACAATTAAGAGATCTGAATGGATTTCAAATGTAACTATACATAAAAAAATTATCAATTTCGCCGTAGGCGATAGGGGGGGTAAATATGAGTTATTTAAATATAGAATTAGGAGACTTTATAAATGTGGTGGATTCAGATGCACCGGCACCTGGAGGAGGAAGTGTAGCAGCTCTCTCTTCATCATTGGGGATAGCATTATCTCGTATGATGGCATCACTGGTTATAGACAAGAAAAAATATAGAGAATTTGATGATATGATCAAAGAGGAATTTTTAACAAAACATAGAAGACTTCTGAAAATAAGAAAAAGAGTAGAAATATTAATCGATGAGGATACAAAATCTTTTAATGACCTTATGGGAGCATTTAAACTGCCCAAGGATACCGATGAAAATAAAGCAGTCAGAAGCGAGGAGATACAAAAAGCTACTTTAAAAGCTACAGAAGTTCCCTATGAGATTGCTAAAACTTCTTTAGAAGCTATGGAATTACTGCCGTTTTTCTCTGAATACGGAAACCTAAATGCCGTAACGGACCTGGGTGTAGGAGCTATGCTTTTGGAAACAGGGATCAGAGGAGCTATACTCAACGTAAAGATAAACCTGGGATCTTTAAAAGATCAGGCTAAAGTAGAAAGGTTTAAGAGAAATTATGAAAGGATAGAAGAAGAATCTATAATCCTAAAGGAAGCAATTATGGATTTTGTAAATGAAAAAATTAAGTTATAAAAAAAGGAGAGAGTAGATGAAGTACATTACAAATTATATGGTAGAAAAATTAGTGGAAATATTAAATATCCCCAGCCCTAGTGGTGACACTGAAAAAGGGATAGCAGTATGCAGAGATGAGTTTAAAAAATTAGGAGTAAAAACGGAAATAACTCCCAAGGGAGCATTGAAGGCAACTCTTCCCGGAAAAAAAGAGGATAGCAGGATAATTGCTGCCCATATCGATACCTTAGGTGGGATGGTAAGGGAGATCACATCCAATGGTTTTTTAAAATTAACTCAGATCGGTGGATATGCTTGGAATTCTGTAGATGGAGAATACTGCACTATATCTACTATGGATGGTGAAGAGATCAGAGGAACGATCTTATTTGAAAAATCATCTGTACACAACTATGGAGATGCTCCTAGATCGGATAAGAGAACAGAGGACAATATGGTAGTAAGATTGGACGAACTGGTAGAAAATGCAGAAGATATAAAAAAACTGGGGATAAATGTAGGAGATTTTGTATATTTAGACCCAAGAGTAGAGGTAACAAAATCTGGATTTATTAAGAGTCGTCATCTAGACAATAAAGCCGGAGTAGCAATTATACTAGGAGTTTGCAAATATCTTATGGAAAATGAGATAGTTCCAGAGTATACACTGGAATTCTTTATATCTAACTATGAGGAAGTTGGTCATGGTGCATCAGGAATTGCTACATCATTAACCCAGGAAATATTGGCTATAGATATGGCATCTCCAGGAATCGGTCAGACTTCAAAAGAAAATAAGGTGACTATTTGTGCTAAGGATTCTTCAGGGCCATATGATTTGGAGATGAAAAAACGTCTGGTTAATTTATGCCGTAACGAAGAGATTGATTATGTTATAGATATTTATAAATATTATGGATCAGATGCCAGTGCACTTTTACGTGGTGGAGCACAAATTAAACATGCTCTTGTAGGACCTGGAGTAGATTCATCTCACTCATATGAGAGAACCCATGTAGATGGACTTTTAAATACAGCTAAATTAGTAATTGAATACTGTAAATAAAAAATCAAAGTGATGCTGCATTTAATCAGCAATAAAAAATTATAAAAACCTGAATTATGTCTATTTGGATCCAACGTCACGTTGCTTTCTTAGGTAAATAAAAAACATAAATTTTCGCTGATACGAAAATTTATGTTTTTTTCTTTTTAAACTAAACTGTCTATAAACTTGAAAAAACCGATCTCTTGGAAAAAATCTTTTTCTCCTATGGAAGGAATAGTTTTACTGACGATGGATCTTACTATTTTTGGAGTGAATGGTATTTGTAACCCTACTATTATTTTTTTTTCTAAACAATATTTTTTTATCATCTCACTATGTTGAGGAGAAAGATCAAATTTATTTATAACTACCTGAACCTTCAGGTTAAATTTTTTAGTTAATTCGTAGATTCTTTTTAGATCGTGGAGTCCTGAAAAAGTAGGTTCGGTAACTATTATAACCTGGCTGGCTCCTGTAATAGAACTGATAACATTGCAGGCAATACCAGGGGAACCGTCTACTATAATATTTTTCTTCTTTTTTAAAAGTGCCAGTGCCTTGGCTTTTTTCCTGACTTCAGCCACTAATTTTCCTGAGGTTTCTTCACCGGGAATAAGTTTTGCATGGACAAAATCACCAAAAACTGTATCTGATTCATAGAGTTCACCTACTACTGCGTCTTTCATTGAAATTGCGTTTTGGGGACAGATAAATTCACAGACCCCACAACCCTCGCATTTTGATGAAGTTAATATAATATCTTTGGAGATAGCAGAAAATTTGCAAGATCTCACACACACTCCGCATTGGATGCATTGATCACTATCTATAACAGCTTTTTTTAGTCCTACAAATCTGTTAACAGACTTTATTTGAGGGTTCAATAAAATATTTAGATCTGGAGCATCTACATCACAATCGGCGATAGTTATATCGTTTAAATATGGAATAAGAGAAGCTGTTAAAGTTGTTTTACCGGTTCCTCCCTTACCAGAGATAACTATAATTTCATTTATATTCATAGTGTCCCCCTCCCCTTTGTTATATTTTTATAGATATCATTGAATAAATTTTTGTATTCAGGGAGGGAAATGCTGAATATTTTCCCGTCGGCATAGAGTTCAGCTATCCTTTTATCAAAGGGAATCTCTCCTAAAATTTCTATATTTTCATCTCTGCAGTAATGGTAGATCTCCTCATCCCCCAATCCGGCTTTATTTATAACAAGTCCAAAAGGTATTTTCATTTGACGAAGCATCTCTACAACCATCTTCATATCACTGACTCCAAAAGGTGTAGGTTCAGAAACTATTACAGCATAATCTGCATCTTCTACTGCTGCCACTGTGGCACATGAAGTCCCGGGAGGAGAATCGATAAAAATTATATTTTGATCTGAATCGTTAGATTGTTTTAACTGGTCGATAATCTTCACTCCTGACATCTCGCCGATATTTAAAAGGCCATAAGAAAGTTGTGTATTATATTTTGATCTGCCGCTAAAAATCTGCCCGATCTCACGCTTTTTATATGTGATAGCACCATTTGGACACACTAATTTGCACCCGCCACAGTCATGACAGCTTTCCTTGAAAACGATTACCTGATTTTTTGCAGGAATTACAGCATGATAGTTACAGAAATCTCCGCATCTGCCGCAGAGACTGCAGAGATCCTTATCGATAGACGGATAGAGTGTATATACCGATTCAAAAGCTGAATTTTTCATATCCATAAAAATATGTAAATTTGGTTCCTCCACATCAGAATCTATACTTATAGAGTTTTTTATATTTACAGCAAAATTAGAAGTAACAGTAGTTTTTCCAGTTCCTCCTTTTCCGCTTAATACAGCTATCTTCATAGTCTGGTCAATCCTTTTATTTTTACTATTTCTTTTAATTTACCGACCTTATATGCTTCTAAAACCTCTCCTACACTTTTATAATCCTCCTGGGAAACAGTTTTTATTTCAAAAGCTTCCATAGCTTTTTCAGCTTTAGGACCCAGATGGGGAACTACAGCGACATCTACTCTGTGTTTTGAAAGTAACCTTACCGCTTCTCCCCCTGCACCGCTGGGATCATTTTTAGCTGTATTTTCAATGGTTTCAACTATAGCTGTATCTAAATCTATAATAGTAAAGTTTTCTGCTCTACCAAATCTTTCATCGACTAAACTGTCTAAGCCTGCTTTTTTTGAACATATGGATATTCTCATACCTACCTCCTTATATCTTTTAAAAAAATAGAAAATCAAAATATTTGTCTATCAAAATTTATATTTTTAGGATAAGCCGAAATAAATTCGGCTTATTTTTAATTAATTTTATTTTAGTGGTTGCAGTCATGGTCCCCATGATGATGGCTGCAGGCAGATCCGGTAGATGCCAGCTGACCATCTAAAAATGTATTTAGATTTTCTGTGATACTTCCAGTGGCTCCTAATATAACATCTATATCTTGTACTTTGAACAGGTTTATAGCCATGGCTCCCATTCCACCTGTAATGATAGTAGTAATCTTATGTTCACCTAAAAATCTTGGCAATACACCAGGTTCATGAGGCGGCGGTGTAAGAAATTCTTCCGATGTCACTTTTCCATCCTTAGTATTCAATATTTTAAATTCGCTGCAGTGTCCAAAGTGTTCCTCAACATTTAATCTGTCATTTGTAGGAAATGCAATTTTCAATTCCATAATTTTCTTCCTCCTTGTTTTTTAGCTTATAGTCAATGTTTGTTTTTTATAACTATAGCTTTTTCATTCAAAAAGCTGTCGACAATTTTTTTTCTTCCAGAATTTAATAGTCTTTGGATTGTTCCACGGGAGATCCCCATCAATACACTAGCTTCGATTTGACTCAAACCCTCATAGTCACAAATTCTAATGGCTTCAAATTCATCAGCCTCAATATTGTTTGTTGTAATCTCTTTCATGGTAATACCTCTTGGCTTATATACAATTTCATTTTTTAAAAATCGGCAACACCTTTTCTTTTTACCTCTCATAATCCCCTCCATTTTTGTGCATATGCACATTTAAACTTTAATATATTTTAAAAGATTTGTCAATGGCTTTTATTTAAGTTGCATTTTGGATATAAAGTGAGTAAACTATATTTAAAGACAATTAGTGCACATAAATAAATAATTAGGGCAGGTGTAAAATGGAAAGAAAGTACTATGAATTATTATCGAATAGATATAAAAATATAGGAGAAGTCACTAGTGAAATTATAAATTTAGAAGCTATACTGAATCTTCCTAAGGGAACAGAACATTATCTTACAGATCTTCATGGAGAATACCATGCTTTCAGGCATTTGGTGAAGACAGCTTCGGGAAGTTTAAAAATAAAGGTAGATGAGCTTTTTGGAGATATACTTTCCCTGGAGGAAAAACATAATTTTTCTAAATTGATTTTTTATCCTGAAAAAATACTGGAAGGGTTAAAATTGAATGAATATGAAAAAGCTCACTGGTACAGGGTATCTATAAAGAGAATTTTATCGATATTTAGATTAGTGTCATCTAAATATACCAGATCCAAAGTAAGGAAAGCGCTACCCAATGAATATGCTTATATATTGGAGGAATTTTTGACCCTGAACAGCAAGGACTTTAATAAGGAGGAATATTATTCCCAGATCATATCTACAGTAATAGAGTTAGAAATAGCAGATGACTTTATAATAAAAACTGTTAATCTGATCCAGCAGCTGTCGGTAGATAAACTTCATATTTTAGGAGACATATATGACAGAGGGGCAGATCCCCACAAGATTATGGATAATCTTATAGGGCATCATGACTGTGATATTCAATGGGGTAATCACGATATATTATGGGTAGGAGCATCCAAGGGTCACCTTGCGTGCGTAGCCAACGTACTGAGGATATCTCTCAGGTACAGTAATTTAAAAACTTTGGAGGAGGGATATGGGATAAACTTACTCCCTCTAGGGAGATTTGCTATGGAAACTTATGGTGGGGATCCGTGTAAAGAGTTTTTACCTATAGCCAACAGTGATGAACTGTTTAATGAAAAGGAACAGTATGTACGGGGACAGATGCATAAGGCTATAGCTATTATTCAGTTTAAATTAGAAGCTAAAGTTATTAAGAAAAGGCCGGAATTTAAGATGGAAAACAGGATGCTCTTAGACAAGATAGACCAGACTAAGGGAACGATCACATTAAATGGAAAGGAATATAAGTTAACCAGCAACAATTTTCCTACAATAGATCCGAAAGATCCCTATAAATTAACAGAGAGGGAAGAAGAGGTAATAAAGAAGATAGCTAAATATTTTAAAAAGAGTGACAAGCTGCAAAAACATATTCATTTTTTCTTTTCTAATGGAAATATATACTTGAAATATAACAATCAGCTGATGTTTCATGGTTGCATTCCAATGGATTCGGAAGGAGCCTATAAATGTTTTAACATAGAAGGGGAGGAATACTGCGGTAAGGAACTCATGGATAAATTTGAAAAGCTGGCTCGAAAAGCTTATTTTAAGGGAAATGAAAAAGATTTAGACTGGTTCTGGTATATGTGGACAGGGGAGTATTCACCTCTTTTTGGGAAAGAGGAGATGAAAACTTTTGAAAGGTATTTTATCAAAGAGAAGGAAACTCATAAAGAGATAAAGAACCCATACTATACATTGAGGGAAGATGAAGGAATAATATTAAAACTTATGGATCATTTTGGAGTCTTAAAAGAAAATGGTCATGTTATAAACGGTCATACACCTGTATTGGCTAAAAATGGAGAACTGCCTATAAGGGCAGGGAAAAAATTGTTGGTGATTGACGGGGGGTTATCCAAGGCCTATCAATCAAGTACCGGGACTGCGGGATATACTTTGATCTATAATTCTTATGGATTGAGGTTAGCTTCCCATAAACCGTTTAAAAATATTGAAAAAGCCATTGAAGATGGTCACGAAATAATATCGGTAATACAATTAGTGGACAAGGCAGAGAGGAAAAAAGTTAAAGATACAGAGACAGGAGAGCTTCTCATAAGGAGTTTGAAGGAGTTAAGGGTTCTTTTGAAGATGTATAGAAATGGAAGTTTGATAGGCAGAAATTAGCGTACACTAAAAAAAGAAAAAAATTAACAAAAAAAGGTCAAAAATTAATAAAAAAGGTTGACTTTTACCCTGTAAAAGATTATTATATGATCAAAGATAGGTTGATAAAATAATTACAAGGTATTTGTGAACACTAAAAAAGGAGAATTTATGAATTTATCTGAAAGACAATATAGAATAATAGAAATTATTAGAATGAATGGTTCAATTACAGGAGAAAAAATAGCAAAGATCTTAGGAGTAACAAGATCAGCTCTGAGAACGGACTTTTCCTTTTTAATAAAATCAGAGATTATAAAATCTAAAACTAAGGTAGGATACAGTTTGAATCCTCAAAAACCTAAAAAAATAGATAGTTCTTCATTGAAAGATATAAATGTAACAGAATTTATAGGAGAAGCTTTGATCCTCTCGGAGAAAAACTCTATCCATGATGGAATAGTAGAAATTTTTACAAGGGATTCAGGGACAATCTATATAACCAATGGAGATTTACTTTCTGGTGTGGTTTCTAGAAAAGATCTACTTAAAGCAGCTATAGGAGGGATGGATCTTTCGTCTCTGCCAATCAGCTTGATAATGAGCAGAATGCCGAATATACACTTTTGTACTACAGATGCTACATTGTTTGAAGCTGCTGAAATAATTGTAAAAAAAGAGGTAGATTCCCTGCCGATAGTTGAGTATTCTAAAGAATTAAATGGATATAAAATTGTAGGGAAGATTTCGAAAACGGATCTAAGTAAGGTTTTGTTTGAGACTTTATTATAGTTGATGTAGGTAGCAGGAGGGATTTCTATTATTGATATATATTTTATTAAAGATGACGCTATAGTGGACTCAGAAGTCATCTTAAAAGTAATTAAAGATGAATTGAATCGGGAAGATTTTAAACTGATCCAGATAACCCAGAAAGAATTTGAAAAATTAGAAGTTATAAATTCTCAAAATTTAGTTTTTTACAGTTTAAAAGATAAAAAACAACTCCGGAAACTGGAAAAATTTTGTATAGAAAAAGATATAACACATTTTGATACTTTTAAAATTTTAAAATATGGATTTAAAAAATTATTTAAAAAATCCAAAGCAAATTCATTTAAGAAGATGGATGAAAAGTATTTTAAACGTATCGAGGCTATGGAATTTGCAGTAAAGTATGATGATGGAAAGATAAGCCGGGGAATATTAGAAGCGGATCTTCTGATTGTAGGTTTATCCAGGACATCTAAAACTCCGTTGTCAATCTATTTAGCCAATAAAAGTGGATTAAAGATAATAAATATACCACTGGTTCCGGAAGTACCTATTCCAAAAGAGATCTTTGAGGCAACTCAGGTAATTGGGTTGACCATATCTATAGATAAGTTAAACAAGATAAGAGAAGAAAGATTAAAAACAATGAAAGCAGAGGAGAGGGCATCCAGCTACGCATCCTTTGGAAGAATATTGGAAGAATTGGATTATTCAGATAGGATAATGAAAAAATTACGGTGTCCAGTAATAGATGTATCGGAAAAAGCCATTGAAGAAACGGCAGAGATCATCTTAAAATTAATAAAAGCATAAATACTCAAGGAGGATTAACTCATGAAAAAATTTATTTATTCCTTTAACGATGGTGGAAAGGAAATGAAGTCACTATTAGGAGGAAAAGGTGCAAACCTTTCTGAGATGACTAAATTAGGATTACCAATTCCACAAGGATTTGTTATAACGACAGAAGCTTGTATGAAATACTATGAAGAGCAAAAAAAGGTATGGAAGGGCTTAAAGAAAGATATAGAGCAAAACTTAAAGAACTTAGAGGCCGTGACAGATAAAAAATTTGGAGGAGATAATCCACTTTTTGTTTCAGTGAGATCTGGTGCTGCCATATCTATGCCTGGAATGATGGATACAATCTTAAACTTAGGTTTAAATGACAAAACATATAAGTTACTTGCAACGCAAACAGGAAATGAAGAGTTTGCATTTAATAGTTATAAAAGATTTATACAAATGTTTTCGGAGGTAGTATATGGAATTGAAAAGTACAAGTATGATTTACTTGAAAAAGAACTTGAGAAGAATGGAACTAAAAAAGAAACTTATATTAAAGAATATAAAAAACTCTTCAAATCAGAAGTAAACTTTAAGTTTCCAGAAGATCCAATGGACCAGCTGTTAGCAGCAATCGAAGCAGTATTTAGCTCTTGGAACAATCCTAGAGCTATCTACTACCGTAATTTAAATAATATCCCACATGATATTGGAACAGGAGTTACAGTTCAATCTATGGTATTTGGTAATATGGGAGATACTTCAGGTACAGGAGTAGTATTTACTAGAAATCCATCTTGTGGTGAAAATAAATTGTTTGGTGAATTTTTAATCGATGCTCAGGGAGAAGATGTAGTAGCAGGGATAAGAACCCCTAAAAAGATAGAAGAATTAGAAAGTGTAATGCCTGAAACTTATACAGAATTAATAAATCTATGTGCTCTTTTAGAGGATCACTATAAGGATATGCAGGATATAGAGTTTACTATTGAAAATCATAAATTATATATCCTTCAGACAAGAAATGGTAAAAGAACTGCAAATGCGGCTATAAAAGTAGCTACAGATTTAGTTAATGAAGGTATAATAACTAAGGAAAAAGCTATAATGATGATAGAACCTGAGATGATCTCACAGCTGCTGCATCCAACATTTTCAGAAGAAGAGTTATCAAATTCAGAAGTTTTAGTGACTGGATTAGCTGCATCACCAGGTGCCGCAACAGGAAAAGTATACTTTAGTTCGGAAAAAATAAAGGAAAATAATGGTGGAATCTTAGTAAGGTTAGAAACTTCCCCAGAAGATATTGAAGGAATGAATATAGCAGATGGAATATTAACTGTTCGTGGAGGGATGACTTCCCATGCAGCAGTAGTTGCCCGTGGAATGGGTAGATGCTGTATCTGTGGATGCGGATCACTTGACTTAGATGAAGAAAAAAGAGAATTTAAAGTAGGAAATATCACGGTCTCTGAGGGAGAATGTATATCATTAAATGGAAGTACAGGAAATGTATACTTAGGTGAGCTTAATAAAAGTGACTCTGGATTAACAGATGAATTTAAGATGATACTTGATTGGTCTAGTGAAATTGGAGCAATGAAGGTTTTGGCAAATGCTGATACACCTTTAGATGCCAAAGTTGCTTATGACTTTGGAGCAAATGGAATAGGTCTTTGTAGAACTGAACATATGTTTTTCGAGGAAAAAAAGATAAATCATGTTAGAGAGATGATCTTAGCTGAAAATAGTCACGAAAGAAAGATAGCTTTAGAGAGTATTTTACCACTTCAAAGACTTGATTTTAAAGGAATATTTGAAGCAATGAAAGGGAATTCTGTAACAGTAAGACTAATCGATCCTCCACTACATGAGTTCTTACCAAGAGAGAAAGAAGAGAAATTAAAGTTAACTCAATCTATGGGAATTACCATGGAAGAGATAGAGAATAGAATGTTAAAGTTAGAGGAATTAAATCCTATGCTGGGTCATCGTGGATGCAGATTAGGGATAACTTATCCTGAGATCTATGAGATGCAGTCTAGAGCAATCATTGAAGCTGCTATAGAAGTTAAAAAATCTGGAATCGATGTGAAACCTGAGATAATGATTCCATTGGTAGGAAAAGTAGAAGAACTTGGATACTTAAGAGAAAGATTAGTAGCAATAGTAGATGAAGTAATTGAAAATTCAGATATAGAGTTAGAGTATAAGATAGGAACGATGATAGAAGTTCCAAGAGCATGTGTTACAGCTGGTGAGATTGCAGAAAAAGCGGATTTCTTTAGTTTTGGAACTAATGACCTGACTCAAATAACTTTTGGATATTCAAGAGACGATGCAGGAAAGTTTATCTCTGATTACAGGGAAAAAAATATCTTAGAAGCAGATCCATTTGAAACTATAGATATAAAAGGTGTAGGAAAATTAATGGAAATGGCAGCAAACCTAGGTAGAGGGGCAAAGAAAGGCCTTAAAATAGGTGTATGCGGAGAACACGGAGGAGATCCAAAGAGTATTGAATTTTTCCACTCAATTGGTCTGGCTTATGTAAGTTGTTCACCATATAGAATTCCTATTGCCAAATTAGCAGTAGCGCAGAACACTATAAAAGGAAGAAACTATTCTTTTTAAAAGATAAAAATGAAATTTATTTGCCATTTAGATATATTTGTGATAGATTATAGAAAAGCAAGGGAGCTGTAATGGCTGAGAGGAGACAAGATAGTCTCGACCTTTAACCTGATCTAGGTAATTCTAGCGTAGGAAGTGATAAAATAATATTTTATTGTTTAAAGATGCCTTTGTTTAAGGCATCTTTTTTTTGTAGTTTGGGAGATTATACCTGTAAGGGTACCACCAAAATGCTAGTAGTTCACTTTGTAAACATAGAATTTTGCGATAAGGTTTATGGAGTAAATAAAAAATTATAAAGATCTAGATTATGCCTGTTTGGATGCAACATCATGTTGCTTTTAGTTTTATAAAGAGATTTGGAGGAAAAATGGAAGGAATTATACAGATAAAAAATGAACTGAAAAAAGTAAAGAAAAATATAGAGAAGAACAGACCCCTAGTACATAATATTACAAACTATGTAACGGTAAATGATTGTGCTAATATTCAATTAGCTTTTGGTGGAAGTCCCATCATGGCAGACAGTATTTTAGAGGTAGAAGAGGTTGTATCAGTATGCAGCTCTCTAGTAATAAATATAGGAACGATAAATGAAAGGACTATAGAATCAATGATAAGAGCTGGAGAAATGGCTAATATTAAAGAAATACCAGTAATTTTAGATCCTGTGGGTTATGGATTTACTAAGTTAAGAACTGATGGGGTAGATGAGATATTATCCAAGGTTAAGGTATCGGTAATCAAAGGAAACATCAGTGAGATTAAGGGATTGCTAAAGGGAAACAATGATATCAATGGAGTGGATGTGAGCACTGCCGATAAAGAGTTAACTAAGAAAGATATCTTTGAAATAGCTAAAAAAGTATCAAAAGTACATAATTGTGTTGTTGCTGTAACATCAAAAGTTGATGTGGTAACAGATGGTGAAAGAGTTGTTTATTTATCCAATGGAAATCATATAATGTCTGATATTACAGGAACAGGTTGTATGATCGGTGCATTATTAGGAGTGAGCCTTGGAGGAAATAAAGAAAATATATTTATGGGAACAGCCTATGGAGTTGGAATGATGGGTGTTTGTGGAGAAATAGCTGCAAACTCTTTAGAAAAAAGAGAATTGAGTAGATTAAAAAATAATATATTGGATAAGGTTGGTTCTATAAAATTTGAAGAATTTATGGAAGTGTTGAATTATGAACATAACTAGAATAAAAGAAAGAGATCTTCTTCTCTATGGTGTTATTTCTAAAGGAGAACTATCTTGGGAAGAATACTTGCAAAAGATTGAACAATCTATAGATTCTGGAGTAACAATAATTCAACTGAGGGAAAAAAAGATGGATACTGACAGTTTTATTGAGCTGGGAAAAAAAGTAAAAAAAATAACAGATAGAAGGGGAATAAAATTAATTATCAACGACAATATAGAAGTCTGCAAAGAGATAGATTGCGAGGGAGTGCATATAGGTCAGGGAGATATTTCACCGATAGAGGCTAGAAAGATTTTGGGTGAAGATAAAATCATAGGTTTATCGATTCAAACAAGGAAACATCTAGATGAGAGTATAGACAGTGATATTGATTATTATGGGGTAGGAGCGGTGTTTTCAACTACAACAAAACTTGATGCAGACAATGTTTCATATTCTGATTTAAAGGCATTATCTTTAGGTTCTAAAATTCCTATGGTGGCTATAGGAGGGATAAATAAATCAAATATATTAAAATTAGAAGGTACAGGAATAGCAGGGGTAGCAATTGTATCAGCTATATACGGGGTAGAAGACACATACAAAGAGTCGAAGACACTCTTTAATTTAGCGAAAAAATTTTTTTTAAAGGTGGAGGGAAAGAGATGAATACAGTATTAACTATAGCAGGAAGTGATTCTAGTGGAGGAGCTGGAATACAAGCAGATTTAAAAACTTTTACAATGCATAATACCTTTGGAATGAGTGTGATTACAGCAATTACAGCACAAAATACAACTGGGGTAAGATCTATTCAAAATATAGATAAAGAAATAATAGAAGATCAAATAGATGCAGTATTTGAAGATATATGTCCTATGGCAGTAAAAATAGGGATGGTATCCAATACAGAGATAATAAAAGTAATATCAAAAAAATTGAGGAACTACAATGCTCAAAATATAGTTTTAGATACTGTAATGGTGTCAACAAGTGGTCATACACTCTTAGAAAAAGAAGCTAGGGAAACCCTTATAGACGAATTATTGCCACTTGCTTCAATTATTACTCCAAATCTTCCGGAAGCAGAGATATTATGCGGGTTTGAGATAGCTAATGAAGATGAGATGAAAAAAGCATGTCAGGAGATATCTAGTTATTATAAAGGCTATATCCTAATTAAAGGTGGACATCTTGAAACCAGTAAAAAAGCAATTGATATCCTTTATAAAGATGGGAAATATGAGATTTTTGAAAATGATTTTATAGATAATAAAAATACTCATGGTACAGGATGTACACTTTCTAGTGCTATTGCTGCTAACTTAGCTCTAGGAGACAGTGTAGAAGAATCAGTAAAGAGAGCAAAAAACTATGTATACAGTGCAATTTCAAGTAAGATAGATCTTGGGAAGGGGAAAGGTCCTATTGATCATATGTATAAATTTAACTCAGGAGGGAAAAACTAATGTCAGTATCTAACATAGAGCAAGAAAAAACATTACTAGAAGAATTAAAAGAGGCGTGTAAGGATGTATGGCATGAGTATACCCATCCGGAATTTATAGATCAGCTTCAAGATGGAACATTAGATATAGAAAAGTTTAGATACTATTTAAAACAAGATTATTTATATTTACTGCACTATGTAAGATGTTTTGCATTGATGGCGTTTAAAGGGGAAACCTTAGAAGAGATACAGTTTGCTCTAGAGGGTACACTATGGATAACAGAGGGAGAACTAGAACTACATAATCAATATAAAGAGTGGGGGATAGAGAAACACGAATTGGAAAGTTCTGAGGAGTCTATAGAGTGTATCGCTTATACGAGATATATGAAAGATATTGGAGTGAGTGGTGACTACTTAGATCTAATGATTGCCATAGCTTCTTGTTACATTGGTTATGGAGAGATAGGACAAAGGTTACTGGCAGATGAAAAAACAGTGTTAGAAGGCAATCCATATAAAGAATGGATCCATATGTATGGAGGAGAAGGTTATCAGTCTTCTACAGTTGAATTTGTAGAAAAATTAAATAACTATGGTAAGAATATCAGTAAGAAAAAATTAGAAAAATTAAAAGTTATATTTAGGGAAGTAACCAGATTAGAGGTAGCTTTTTGGGATATGGGGATGAGAGGAGATAAAAAGATAAAATAGGGTAGATAAAGTTAAAGAATTTATTACTAAAAGATTGGGAGGGGAGTAAAATAATAAAGAATAAGCTAAATATGAGAGAGATAGTAGTCATGGCGGTGCTATCAATGGCATATGCAGTTATTTATATTGGTGGTGTAGGAGCTTGGGGAATATTTAACGCAATATTTGGGCCTATTGGAACAGATATAATATATGGTATATGGTTCATGTCAGCAGTAACCAGTATGTATATAATTAGAAAACCAGGGTGCGCATTTCTTGGTGAGATGATGGCAGCAATGTCAGAAGTGTTGCTGGGAACACCAGTGGGAGTAACAATGTTAATAGGAGCGGCAATCCAAGGGGCCTCCAGTGAATTAGTGTTTACAATAACAGGCTATAAGAAATACAATACATTTGTTTTGGTTTTAGCTGGGATATTCCCAAGTTTAGGGACATTTTCATATTCATATGTTATGTATGGTTTTTCTCACTTACCGATAAAGATGGTTGCGATGATGTTAATAATCAGAGTAATTTCTGGTGGTTTGATAGGAGGATATGGCGGTAAGATGGTCGCTGATACCCTGGCATCAACAGGTAGTCTAAATACGTTTTCATTGGGAAGAGAAAGGAGGATAAGGTTTAATGGCTAGGATAGAATTAATAAATTTTAGTTTGAAATATTACGGGCACAAGAAGGAAACACTTTCAAATATCAATTTAAGTTTTAATACTGATGAAAAGATACTTCTTCTATCACCTAGTGGATATGGCAAGAGCAGCCTTCTGCTTTGTTTTCTTGGGATTATTCAAAGAAATAATCTAGGGGAAACAAAGGGTGAGATTACTATTGATGGCATAAATATAGAGGAGATGTCCCCTATAGAGATAGCTCATAATTTTGGAATAGTTTTTCAGGATCCAGAAAATCAATTTTGTACAATGTATCCGGAAGATGAGATAGCTTTTTCACTGGAAAATTTTTGTACTCCTTCACAGGAGATAGGGGTAAAGATAGAAGAAGTGTTAAAACAGGTAAAGATAGGTCATAAAAAAAGAGAGATGTTATCAAATCTCTCAGGAGGAGAGCAGCAAAAAGTTGCCATAGGGTCTTCATTGGCAGTTGAAAGTAAGATGCTATTGTTAGATGAACCTACAGCAAATTTAGATACCTTAGGAAGGTGTGAGATAAATCAATTGATCACATCTCTTGATATTGGATACCTTCTTGTAGAGCATAATTTTGAGGAATGGTTAGATACAATAACAAGGGCGATTATTATAGATAAAAATGGAACTATAAGAGTCGACAGCAGTGGAGAGAATTTTTTAGAAAAAAATAGAGAGGTCTTGATAGAGCTTGGTTTGTCCAAGAAGGTAGAAGAGGATAAAAGTGTCTATAATGAGAGTATGTTTTCTAATAAAAGCGAGAAACTTTTAGAGATAAAGAATTTGAATTTTAAATATGCAGAAAAAAACATATTAAACAATATTTCCTTTGATGTGAATTCAGGTGAAATTATAGCACTACTAGGGAAAAATGGGGCCGGGAAAACTACTCTATCTAAAATTTTAGGTGGAATGGAGACGAAATTTAATGGTGAAGTATCTTACAGGGGTAAAAATATTAAAAAAATATCAAAAGAGAAACTATATAGTGAACTAACTTATGTTTTTCAAAATCCTGAACACCAATTTATAAAAGATTCTGTAAGGGATGAGGTAGAACTCTTTAAGGAGATTCACGGAGAAGAGATCTGTGTAGATACTATTTTAGATAAGTATAATTTAGAAGGGGTAAAAAATGAAAATCCTTTTACCCTCTCTGGTGGCCAGAAAAGAAGACTTTCAGTGGCAATAATGTTATCAAAAAAGCATAATGTATTAATCTTAGATGAACCAACTTTTGGATTGGATTATTTTAATACTAGAGAATTGATGACACAAATAAAAGGGCTAGCTAAAAAAGGTATGGGAATAATTATAATTACCCATAATATGGAGATAGTAAAGGAATATGCAACGAAAGCATTGATTTTAAAAGAGGGAGAAAATTCATATTTTGGACCAATAAAAGAGTTGTTTGAAAATAGAGAATTTTTAGAAAAAGCAAAAATTATAGGAAAAAACACAAAACTTTGGAATAATAGGGAAGTGAAAAGATGTTTAGAGAGATAAATCCAATAATAAAATTAGGATGTAACCTATTGGGGGTAATCTTATCTTTTTTAGTGTTTACAGTAGGGGGGCTTTTTCTTATCTTAGGGTTTACGTTTATAATAGCTTTGATTGAAAAGAACCTCACCAAAAAAAGTTTATTAAAAATATCTCCGTTATTGTTATTTGGAGTTGGAATATTTATAACTAATTTATTATGGGGAAGTGGGAATTTTAATGATAGTTTCTCATATGGAAATTTTATCTTAGGTCTAAAACTCTTTTTAAGAGTAGCTATAATTGGAACATTAGCAATGAGTTTTTTATTTAATATAGACCCAAATAGGATGTTGATGAGCCTTATGCAGAATTTAAGGCTGAATCCAGGGTTAGCTTATGGTGTTATGGTAGCTTTCAGGTTCTTTCCAATGATGGAAAATGATATGAATATGATAAAAAATGCAAGGGATATTAGGCTTGGAGGAAGAAAAAAAACTTTTAAAGAGAAGATTACTCTCCCTATACCTCTCCTTGCTACAAATATCAGGAGAGCGGAAAGAGTTGCAATTGCCATGGAAGGGAGAGGTTTTGACAGGTTTAATAAAAGAACACACTATAAAAGTATACCTTTAAAATTTATTGACTTTATCTACCTTATGGCAATATCAGGGATATTTATCCTGGTATATTTTTACGGGCATGGAAATGGGAATTGGTTAGGTTATTAAAGGTATAATATATATATATTAGGAGAAAAGAGTCGATAAAAAAGGTGATTTCTATATTAAATAGGGGTCATTTTTTTATTTAGGTGCAGTGTCACATTGCTTTTTTTATGAATAAAGGGAATGTTTTGGTATACTATAAAAAAGAGCAATTAGGAGGTAGTAATGAAAAAGAATAAGTTGGTATTTATATTGTTGTTAGGGTTGATCCTTATGGGATGTAGTAATGTGGAGGAGAGGATAAATAATAAAGCGGTTTCTGAGATAGATAGGGGAAACTATATAAAAGCGTCTTATTTATTAAATGATGCTATAAAGATAAACCCTAATTATCTTGACGGGATGGTAAATTATAGAAATGTCTATCCGCGAGCACTGGATCAGGCAGTTGAAAAGATAGGTGAGTATCAAAAAGTATCGGACTATAAATTAGAAGCTTATGCCTATGAAGATCTGTTAAAATTAAAAAATAATTACTATTATGCAGATGACCTTGTTCATCAAAAATTAGGGCTGAGTCTGGAGATACCAACAATTGAGGAACTATATAAATTAAAGAGCACAATGGGTGAAGTATACTATAGTGCAGGAAATGAGTTGGAAGAGAGAAAGTTAAACAGGGGAGAAAAAAGAGAAAAGTATTTTCTCTATGAAAGAGGTGTAGAGTTATCCCCGAAGTATAAAGATATTGTAGATCGTCGTGAAAAAGCTTATAAAGAAGCTTTAGTTAAAGCCATGATTGAATTTTCTAAAAATACTCCTAGTCTCTATAGGAATAATTTAGAGAGTCAGGTAAAGGGGAATATTGCTAAAGGTAAAAAGAGAGATCTTATAAGGATAGTCTCTCTAGATGAGAAAAGGTTTATAAATGCATGGGAAAATGATAAAGCTGATCACCTTATAAATACAGGGGTAAAAATAAACTTAAATTATATAACCTCAACTCCTGAATCTATAAAAAGATCTGTAACACCTCTAACCTGGTCGGAACAATATGTGGCTAATACTAAAAATGGACCTGTAGTAAAAAATATTAAGAAGACATATTTTAAACATGATTTTTATAAGTCAGCAGATGTAAAAGTAAGTTTTACGTATATCATGAAAGATATTCCCAGTGGAGAAATCATAGGATCGGGAACTTTTGACGGGGTAGGAGAGGACAGCTATAGATGGTCTACTTTTTCGGGGAATCTTCCAAAGGGTCAGGGAAGGGGAGCCTATGTAAGAAAACTAAAATCTAAAAAAGAACTGACAGAGATGGCATTGGCAGATGCAGTATCTAAGATGTCACAGGATATATCAGATAAAATATAGTTGACAAAAATATATAAGTGTATTAAACTAATGTTAAGAAATAAACATTAATTAAGGAGTGGTCATGACTAATAGGGAAAGGGAAGTTTTAAAACTAATTGAAAGCAACCCCATGATCTCCCAAGAGGAGATAGCAAATATCCTTGAAATTACAAGGTCTTCTGTAGCCGTTCATATAAGTAACCTTATGAAAAAAGGTGTGATTATGGGGAAGGGATATGTTTTATCTAAGGAGGAATCTTATATTTGTGTGGTTGGGGGATCAAATATTGATATCCAGGGATATCCCAAAGATTCACTTATTTTAGGTGATTCCAATCCAGGAAGTGTAAAAACATCTTTAGGTGGTGTAGGAAGAAATATTGCAGAAAATCTTACAAGGTTAGGGGTAAAAACCAAGTTTTTAAGTGTTGTAGGAGATGATGAGAATGGAAAAAGAATTCTTACTCATGCTAAATCAATAGATCTTCATATGGAAAACACCTTGGTGGTAAAGGGAGAAAGCACTTCCACCTACCTCTGTGTATTGGATGAGAAAAGAGATATGAATGTAGCTATATCTTATATGGATATCTTAAAAAATATGGATATAGACTATATAAAAAAGAATGACTATATCATTAAAAATTCAAAATTCTGTATTATAGATGCGAATCTTCCGGAAATTTTGGAGTATCTGGTAACTACCTATGATGTACCATTTATTTTAGATACGGTATCTGCAAGTAAAGCAAAAAAAATAAAGGACTTGGTGGGTCATTTTCATACTATAAAACCCAATAAGATGGAAGCTGAAGTTCTGTCTGGAATACCTATAAAGAATGAAGCAGATCTTAAAAAAGCAGGCCAATATTTTGTAGACAAAGGGGTAAAGAATGTCTTTATTACCCTGGGAGCAGATGGTGTATACTATAAAACCCCAAATATAGAGGGGATCATAGTTCCTCCTACAATGGAGATGGTAGGAGCCACAGGAGCAGGAGATGCTTTTGTAGCAGGATTAACTTACGGGTTGTTTAATAATAAAGATATAGAGGAAGAGATAAGGTTTGCTATTGGAGCATCGATCTTGGCTATATCTTCTGAAGAGACAATAAATCCAAATATGACATCTAGTCTGGTAAAGAAAACAATAGAAAAATTAAATTTTGAAAATAATAAAATAATTTTATAATAAAAGGAGTATATTATGTTAATTTATGAAAAGTATGTAGACATCAGCACTGAAGTTATGGAAGCATTAGATAGTGGTAAACCTGTAGTAGCATTGGAATCTACAATTATTTCCCATGGAATGCCTTATCCTATGAATGTAGAGACTGCACTTAAAGTTGAAGATATAATCAGAGAGGGCGGAGCTGTTCCAGCAACCATTGCAATCTTAAACGGTAGATTAAAAGTAGGATTGACTAAGGAAGAGATAGACTATCTTGGAAAAGCTGGAGAGAAAGTTATTAAAACCAGTAGAAGAGATATTCCATTTATTATTGCAAAGCAATTAGATGGTGCAACTACTGTAGCTTCGACAATGATAATAGCTAACATAGCAGGAATCAAAGTGTTCGCAACTGGTGGTATTGGAGGGGTGCACAGGGGAGCAGAGACAAGTTTTGATATATCTGCTGATTTAGAAGAATTAGGAAGAACAGATGTGGCTGTAGTTTGTGCAGGAGCAAAATCAATATTAGATATAAACTTAACTTTGGAATATTTAGAGACAAAGGGAGTTCCTGTGATAGGATACCAAACAGATGAACTACCAGCTTTTTATACTAGAAAAAGTGGATTTAAGGTAGATTATAATATTCAAAATCCTAGTGAATTAGCACTTGCTTTAAAGGCTAAATGGGATCTGCATCTAAATGGAGGGTTTGTAATAGCTAATCCAATTCCTGAAAAATATGAGATGGATTTTGATGTGATTACTGATGCTATTAACAAAGCTGTAGAAGAGGCTGAAAAATTAGGAATAAAAGGTAAGGAAAGTACACCATTTTTACTAGCTAAGGTGAAAGAATTAACTGGTGGAGATTCACTGGAATCAAACATTGAGTTAGTTTACAATAATGCAAAATTAGCTGCAAAATTAGCTGTAGAATACTCGAAATTGTAGTAAAAATATAAGATCTTCTTGCTAATAAGTTCACAATGGTGTATCTTATTTGGGAGGGAGATTTTTTTTTGTAAAAAAAGGGAGGAACAAATGAACAAAAAGTACAAAAAATCCATTAGTTTGGAAGGGATACTTGCAATTTTATTTATTATTGGAGGTGTATTTTACACAGCTAATACAATGGGTGGAATAAACATGATTAACACAATAATGAAAACCGCTCATGATTTACTCTTAAATACGGTGTTTTTCATAATGGGGATAGCTGTTTTAGCGGGAGCTTTAGCCGGGGTGTTGTCGGAATTTGGAGTAATATCTATAGTTAATCGAGTTTTATCACCACTGATGAAACCACTTTATAATCTGCCAGGAGCGGCAGTATTAGGGGTTATAACTACTTATCTATCTGATAACCCAGCAGTTATAACTTTGGCCGAAGATAAGGGGTTTAGAAAATATTTTAAAAAATTCCAATTACCGGCTCTGACTAATTTAGGAACATCTTTTGGGATGGGATTAGTAGTTTCAGCTTTCATGGTAGCCCAGAGTACTGTGGCAGGGGAAAGTTTGATAGTTCCAGTAATACTTGGTAATGTCGGAGCTTTTCTAGGAAGTATAGTCAGTGTAAACCTTATGTTGATGTTTACGAAAAAACTATATGGTACAGAGGAATATATTGATGGAAATAATAAATTTGACTCTAATGCAGATATACTGAATTACCGTGAAGTAAGGGAAGGAAGTGTTACTGGAAGAGGATTAGAAGCTGCCTTAGAAGGCGGGAAAACAGGAGTTAAGATGGGGCTGGAAATAATCCCTGGAGTTCTTATTATCTGTACTATGGTAATGATGCTGACAAATGGACCGAGTCCAGATGGGTACACTGGTGCAGCCTATGAAGGAATAAAATTATTGCCTTTTATAGGAGATAAATTATCATTTATATTTACACCGATATTTGGATTTCAGCATTCAGAAGCGCTGGCTTTCCCTATTACATCTTTAGGAGCAGTAGGAGCAGCTATAAGTTTGGTACCACAGCTTTTGAGAGATAAATTGATTGGCGGAAATGAAATAGCAGTATTTACAGCAATGGGGATGTGTTGGAGTGGTTATTTGAGTACCCATGTAGCTATGATGGACAGTTTAAAATTTAGAAATCTTACTGGTAAGGCCATATTCAGCCACACTATAGCCGGATTGGTAGCTGGATCTTCTGCACATTTTTTATTCGTTTTTTATAGTTCATTTATGTAAAAATAATATTATCGAGGAGTTTTCTGAATAGAAAACTCCTTTTTTTAGTTGATTTTACATATTTTTTATTAAATAAATTTGCAAATGTTTTATTTATCATATATAATGAATAACATATAGTTTGACAATCAAAATTAATTGAAGTTTGAAATATAAGGAGGAGCTAATGATAGCAATAATTGGAGGAGTAAAAGGAATAGAATTTGAGTACAAGGGATTGATGAAGAAAAATAACCTTAAGTGTAAAATATATAATAAAAATTGTCCGAATTTTGAAAAAAAGATAAAAAATTGTGAAGCCTGTATAATGTTTACCAATACAGTAAGTCATAAACTTTCGACCTCATGTAACAAGGTCTGTAAAAAAAATGATATAAAATTAATAAGGGTTCATTCGAGCAGTATAAATAAATTAAAAGAAAGTATCAGCGAAGTATGTGAATATTTAAATAATTAGGAGGAAAAGATGAAGGTATTTGTTCACCATATATATGAATATGAAAAAGGATTAAGAAATTTAGTTTTACATACAACATCTAAAGATAACCTTGAGATGATTGAAATGAAACTAGGAAATAGGAAGATAAATTATAAGATCTATGAAACAAAAAATGGAAAACTTAATATTTTTTTTGGAGCAAAAGAGTGTGTAGAAGTTATAAAAAAAATTGGGAAAGATTATTTGGTAGATTATACAGCAGAGGAAGATTTTATATTAGGAATAATGCTAGGTTATGACAGAAAAAAACAGTGTGAGAGATTTATGAAATATGATGAAATAAATAGAGCTTAAATAAAATAAAGCTCTATTTACTTTTAAGAAAATTTTTCTTAATCTTAAAATTTTGATCCTATAGGCTTATAGAGATATCATCTACATGGATATTTAAAACTTTGATTAGTTTATTTGGATCAACTTCAATCTGCATCCCTCTTTTTCCACCACTGATAACAATAGTTTCAAAATTCAGGCAGGAATTTCCAATATAAGTAGGAAAAGACTTTTTCATTCCCAAGGGAGAGCAGCCACCTCTCATATATCCTGTTATCTTTAGGAGATCTTTCATATGAATCATCTCAACCTTCTTATTTTTGCTGATCTTAGCTAATTTTTTTAAATCTAATTCTGTCTCTCCTGAGATACATGCTACTAAATAACCAGTTTTGTCTCCTAAAAGAACTAAAGTTTTAAAGATTTTATCGATATCAACCTTAGTTTTATTTGCCATAGCCACAGCACTGAGGTCAGACTCATCGTACTCATATTCGTTGATTAAATATGGGATTTTATTTTTATCCAGGATTCTCATAGCATTGGTTTTTTTCATATTTCCTCCTCTATCTTAAACAATATTTCACTTAAATAGTCATCGACCGAACTTGATGTATGAGCTCCCAAGATGCCTCTTCCATAAGCTTTACCAGCTGATTTCAATTGATTTTCTTCCAAATATTCTTTTATTTTTTTCATGGCAGGTCCATTATATATTTTGGGATTACCTTTGTATATCAGGGATATATAGAATCCCCCGAACATTAAATATTCATTTTCTGCATTTTTCCCCTTAGAAAGTTCATGAATTAAACCATTGCAGCTGTACTTTCCTTTCAATAATTCGTCTACATCTAATAACCCATAGATTTTTCCTTCTATCTCATCAGTTTTTTTTCTTAAGGTCATACCCATTTGGTATAGTGCAGGGGTTTCTACTGTATTTATTGATTCAAATTCAATTTTTTCAAATTTTGTATCAGATAATTTAATTATCTTTATCTCAAAAGTTTCATTGATCTCTGGAGTAGATTTAAGCTTTAGTATGTGGTTATCCACGCCAATCTTCAACTTTTTTAATTTTTTTATTTCGCCTTCTATTTTTTCAGAAATAATAGTTAGTTCATTTAGGAGTTCTCCTCCATTTTTAATTTCTTTTATTTTTTTTAAAGAAATCCCCATTTTTTTTAGTGAAAAAATAATATATGCTTCCTTTATATGCTCTTTTAAATAATATCGGTATCCTGTAATGGGATTTTTAAAAGCTGGAATCAATAGACCTAATTCCTCATAATGTCTCAGTGTTTTAGTTGTAATATCTAATATTTTGGCTAATTCGCCTATAGTAAAAAAATTTTTCATATTTCCCCCTTGAACTTTACCCTTAGGTTAAAGCTTATCATATAAATATAAAATATTAAAGGAGGAAATCATGAAAAAAAATCATTGGTTTTACACAAAACTTATAAAGGACGAGATAACAAATGAAAATATTGAGGCAGGGATAGGAAGTTATTATTCCGGATATTATCAGGAGGGTAATTTTGAGGATCATAATGTCAGATACCTTTATGGAACGCCTGAGGATAAAGCGTTGTCAGCTATCAGGTGGACCCCTGACAAATTAAAGATAGGAAAATACAATTCCATAGCCAGTGGAGTGGTCTTTATGATGGGAGGTAATTCCACACATAACTTAAATTTTGTTTCAGTTTATCCATTTCCTTCCATCATAGAAGAATCCTATGAAAGTCGTGGAGATACTATCACTGGGAATGATGTCTGGCTAGGAATGGAAGCTATGGTTATGCCGGGAGTTAAGATAGGTCATGGGTCTGTAGTTGCAGCAAGAAGTGTGGTGACAAAGGATGTACCGCCTTATACTATAGTCGGCGGGAACCCGGCTAAGGTTATAAGGAAAAGGTTTTCAGAAGAGGAGATTGAGATGCTGCTGGAGATGAAATGGTGGGATTGGTCTAAGGAGGAGATAAATCTGGCTTTACCCTACTTCACAAAGGGAGTTAAGGAGCTCTATCAATATTGGAAGCAATAAAAAAAAGCGAGGTGGCATTGCATCCGAAGAGGTATAGTATAAATTTGTATAATATCTAGAATACTTATCGATGTAATTTTTGGATAAAAAAAGGGGGACTAAATGTCCCCCTAAATTTTTATAGATGGATTATAAAATAACTCTTTCCTTTAACTTTAAATTCTACAGGTTTTCTTTCTCTGATTTTCTTAAATTTTGTGTGAGTATATCTCTTTACCATTTTTTGAGGGTAATCCTCTGCTTTTTTTCTACTCATAGTAACTATGGTGTTGATTACTTCTGATTTTTTATCACTAACCAGATAATCTTCCTTCATGCAGGTAAATAAAACACCTCTGTAGATAGGATCTCCCTTTATTTGTTTGAAATTTATATTTTTACCTAATCTTTCATTTATATATAACCCTAAGGCCATCATTCTGTTTTTCATAATTCATTCCTCCTATTAGACAAAAATTTGGCTGAGAAATCCCAGCCAAATGATTTTTATTTTTCTGTTCTATTAAATGCTGCAGTGATTAAACCACTAAATAATGGATGTGGTCTGTTAGGTCTTGTTTTAAATTCTGGATGGAATTGTCCTGCAATAAAGTAAGGATGGTTCTTAACTTCTACAATTTCAGCTAATCTTCCATCTGGAGAGGCACCTGAGATGATAAGTCCAGCTTTTTCCATCTCTTCTTTGAATTCATTGTTGAATTCAAATCTATGTCTATGTCTCTCATAGATTAACTCTTCCCCGTATAATTCACGAGCTAAAGTTCCTTCCTTTAATTTACAAGGGTATAATCCTAATCTCATAGTTCCACCCATCTCTACACCTTTTTGATCTGGCATTATGTCTATTACTGGATGAGCAGTACCAGAATTAAATTCAGCTGAATGAGCATCCTTCCACCCCATGATAGATCTAGCATATTCAATAACTGCTGACTGCATTCCAAGACATATTCCTAAGAATGGTATCTTATTCTCTCTAGCATATTTTACTGCTGCTATTTTACCTTCTACTCCACGATCTCCAAATCCTCCAGGAACTAATATCCCGTCAAATCCCTTTAGATCTTTTAAGTCTAAATTCTCAGCTTGAAGATAAGTTACTTCAGCTTTGATATCTTGATGGTATCCTGCATGTTTTATTGATTCATCTATAGAAATATATGCATCTTTTAACTCTACATATTTTCCAACTACAGCTATTTTAACTTTTTTAGAAGGGTTTTTGATCTTATCTACCATAGCTCTCCATTCTGTAAGAGCAGGTTTTTCATTAGATACTCCTAATTGTTTGCAAACTACATCTGCTAAACCATTTTCTTCTAAGTTCATAGGCACTTCATAGATAGTAGGAGCATCTATACACTCGATCACAGCATCAGTATCTAAGTCGCAGAATAGTGATAACTTTTCTTTTAATGATTCAGGAAGAGTATGCTCAGTTCTACATACTAATACATTTGGTCTTATTCCTAAAGTCATAAGTTGTTTTACTGAATGTTGTGCAGGTTTTGATTTTAATTCTCCAGCTGCATTTAAATAAGGAACTAATGCACAGTGAACATATAATACGTTTTCTCTTCCTACATCATATCTAAATTGTCTGATAGCTTCTAAAAATGGTGTAGACTCGATATCTCCTACAGTTCCACCAATTTCAGTAATTACGAAATCAGAGTTTACTTCTTTACCTACAATTTCGATTCTTGATTTAATCTCATTTGTGATATGGGGAATAACTTGTACAGTTTTACCTAAGTATTCTCCCTTTCTCTCTTTGTTGATAACACTTTGATAGATTCTACCAGTAGTTACACTACTGTACTTAGTTAAGTTTTGGTCGATAAATCTTTCATAGTGACCTAGATCTAAGTCTGTTTCTGCTCCATCGTCAGTTACAAATACCTCTCCATGCTCATATGGGTTCATTGTTCCTGGATCTATATTGATATACGGATCAAATTTTTGAATAGTAACAGAATGACCTCTTTCCTCTAAAAGTCTACCTAAAGACGCCGCTACGATTCCCTTTCCTAAAGATGATACTACACCACCGGTAACAAAAATATACTTAGTTTGTTTCATATAACTCCTCCTAAAATAATAGATTTAACACATAAAAAAAAGACGAAAAAAAAAACGGATGTTTTGATTTATCGCCTATAATAATTTTTTTTAAAACAGAAATATTTATTCCTCTGTTCAATTTACTTTAATAAGTATACTATAGGATTTAAAAAAAATCAATATTTTTTTTAAAATCCTATAGTCTTTTTTCTTATCCCTCAATTGGATTTAAATTAATTTTAGGATCCAAATTCAAAATAAAGTGAGTAAGTAAATTTATTTCATCTTCAATATCATAAAAACTAGCTGTCTCTACCGGGGAGTGCATATACCTGATCGGCAGAGAAATCAAAGCTACAGGAACCCCTTTACCAGTATACTTTATAGTGTCAGCATCTGTACCAGTTCTTCTAGGAGTCAGCTCATATTGTAAATTTATATCTAATTCTTCAGCTGATTTTTCCAATTCTCTATTGATCTTAAGGTTTATAGGTGCTCCCTTGGCCAAAACAGGTCCGCCCTCTAATGAAAACTCTCCATTGGCATTGGTATCTACCCCGGGATAGTCAGTAGCAAAGGTAACGTCACAAATTACAGCCATATCCGGATTAATTTTTGAACCGGCAAAATAAGCTCCCCCTTGATTAGTTTCCTCAGTGCTTGTATTAACAGCATAAACTCCTATACTCAGATCTTCCTTAGCCAGCTTTCTCATAACTTCAGCTATGATGAAACTTCCAGTTTTATTGTCTAAGGCCTTACCGGCGATTCTATTTTCCTGCAAAAGTTCAGTTTCTCTTTTATAAACTGCCATATCTCCAATATTTAAAAATTTTATTGCTGATTCTTTATTTTTAAAGCCGCAGTCCACATATATATCATCCATACTGAGATTTTCTTTTACTCCTCCATGGTGTTCAGCATTGGCTCCTACTACTCCGACAACCTCTTCTTTACCCAAGATTTTTATTTTCATTCCAACAGCTACTTTTGGGCTTATGCCCCCTAATTTTTCCAAAAAGATAAAACCATTAGAATCGATTCTTTTTACCATAAATCCGATCTCATCTCCATGGGCTGCGATCATAACTTTAAAATCTGCTTCTGGGTTTAAAATTGCATATGCATTGCCGACATTATCACTCTCTGTTTTGTGGGAAAACTCTTTTATATAGTCCAGCCAAAGAAGTTGTATTTCTTTTTCCATTCCAGATGGCGAAGAGGTATCCAAAAGATCCATTAAAAATTTTCTGTTCATAAATTATGCCCCCCTAGTATTTTTATTCTCTAAAAAATTATAAAATTTAACAATAAATTAAAGGTTATAAAAACTTTCATTGAGACTAATTGGATGCAACGTCACGTTGCCTTTATTAGTCAAATTTAATATACATTTTTTTTATCTTATCCACAGTATCCCAGATGTTAGTTCTAGAATCGATATATACTTCATCGTCCATATATTTTTTATAATTATGGATTCTTTCATCTAAAAGTTCAACAATACGAGAATGCAGGTCCTCTACATCATTTAGGAGAGGCCGGGTATTTCTCCTGGAAACCCTCTTATAGATACACTCAATGGTGCAGTCTAAATAGATTACAAAGCCGCTTTCTTTTAAAAGCATTATATTGGTATCAGATGCTACCACGCCGCCCCCTGTAGAGATAACGGTGTTATTCATTTTTGAGATTTCTTTAACATATTTTGCTTCAATTTCTCTGAAATATTTTTCCCCTTTAAGAGCAAATATCTCTTTTACTTTCATGTTTTCTTTGTGTTCTATATAGTGGTCTGTATCTACAAAGTCCATCTCTAAAACTTTAGCCAGTTCTCTGCCCACTGTAGATTTTCCACTTCCCATAAATCCTATTAAAATTAAATTTTGTTTCATAAGGTTCACCTCGAGACAATTATATCATAATATTAAATACTTTTGATTACTTTTATTTTCTCTTTTTTAGGCAATAACTATTTATTGGATGGAGAATCGCGATTTTATAAAAGTAGAAGGATCTTAGGGCATTTTTTGTATAACATAATATGTGATATAAAAAACAAAAAAATATTTAATGAATTATATGATATCAAAAAATATGGGGGGACTAGAATGGGAAATAAAAAATTATATTTGATATTAGGTGTTTTATTTTTAAGTTTGATTTCCTGCAGAAAATATGAGGAGCCTATAAAAATAGGGATCAATGATTGGCCGCCTTGTGAATTGTGGTATATAGCTGAAGAACAGGGTTATTTTGAAGAGACCAAAGTAGAAATTATTAGATTTTCTACCTGGGCAGACAGTTTAACAGCTTTTTATTTAGGGAAAACAGATATAGTGAGTTCCTCATATTTTAATACTCTTTATTATGATAAAAAAGGAGAAGGTGGAAAGATAATCCTCACTGCCGATATGATAGAGGGAGGAGATGGGTTAGTAGTTAAAGAGTTTATTGAGGATCTAAAAGATCTTAAAGGTAAAAAAATAGCAGTAGAACTTGGGACAGACGAACATTTTTTACTTCATAAAGTATTGGAAAAAATAGGACTCAAAGAGGAAGACGTGACAATAATTCCCGCTACTTCTAAAGAAAGTATGGAAAAATTTATCCTCGGGGAAGTAGAGGCCTGTTTTACATATGAACCTTTTATGAGCCAGGCTGCGACAGAAGGTAGTGGTAGAGTTGCAATCACCACTGAGGATATGCCTAATTATGTAGTGGATGTTTTACTTGCCAGAAATGAGGTTTTAGAGAAAAGAAAGGGAGATTACTCGAATATTATCCGTGCCTGGTATAAGGCTCAAAAATTTGTAAAGGAAAATCCAGAAGAAGCCTATAAAATAATGAGCTCCAAGGAGAATATAAATCCAGAAGAATTTAAGCTATTCTATGAAAGTTTTAAAATGTTTAGTTTAGAAGAAAATAAAAAGATATTCAATTCAGAAAAATTTAAAGAAAAATTGATGGAGATGGATGATTTTTTATTTGAAAATGGTTTGATCTCTGACAGAGTAGAGATAGAGAGGATATATACTGATGAGATTATTATTGATATAGGAGAGGAGTAGGATGAGGAAGGGATTAAGAAGATCTTTTTATACCTTATATCTAAAGATTTCAATGGGATTGATAGTTGTAATAGTTACAACTATGCTTTTGTCATTTTTTTTCATAGATAAACTTTTGTATAGTTATTTGAAACTTCAGTATAAAGAACAGGTTTTTTCTGTTATTTCAGGATTAGACTGGGCAGCATCAGGTCTTTTGGAAAATAAAGAAATAAATTCTTTACAGAGATTGACAGAAAATATTGGTTCTTATTCTTTTATAGAAAAAATACGTGTCTATGATACAGAAGATCATATCATATCTTCTAACAATAAAGGGGAAGTGGGAGAAAAGTTAAGGGAAAAAATCGTCAATGAAATATTAGTAAAAAATAAACTGCGAAGTATGGAAATAAATTTTAAAGAGGGACGATTTAAAGTGGCTGTACCTATAAAAGGGAAGGAATACAGCAGAGTGACAAAATCCGGAGTAGTTGGTGTACTCTACATAAAGGTTGATCTAAAAGGAATAGATAAGCTCATGTACGAGTATAGACACAATATTATTAGGGATATTATTATAGTTGGTGTACTCTTACTCATAATAATATTAATATTGTTAACGAAAAAAATGTTTATTCCTTTAATTAAATTATCAGATGCTGCAATAGAAGTATCTCGTGGAAATTATAAGAGTAAAATTGAGAATAGCTCTAAGTTAGAATTTAGTTACTTGATCAACGAGTTTAATCATATGATCGAGCAAATTAATATAAGGGATGAGAAATTAAAGATAAGCCGAAAAAAATTAGAAGACTATAGTTTGTCGCTGGAAAAAAAAGTGAAAGAACGAACTAAGGAGCTGCATCTAAGTAATGAGAAATTTAAAAAAATAGCAATCACAGACGGATTGACTAAAATTTATAACAGGAAGTATATCTTAGAAAAACTTGGGTCAGAAATAGAAAAAGCAATAAGAGTTCATGAAAAACCATCTGTGGTTATGCTGGATGTGGATGACTTTAAAAGAATAAATGATAAGTACGGTCACCAGACAGGGGATGAAGTATTAAAAAAAATAAGTGAATTTATTAAAAGTAATCTAAGAGAAGTAGATTTATTTGGAAGATATGGTGGGGAAGAATTTATTATTATCCTCCCTGAAACAAATATAGAAAAATCTTTTGATATAGCTGAAAGGATCAGGGAAGAAGTTGAAACTATAAGATACGATAATGAAAATATTAAAACTACTATAAGTTTAGGAGTTGTAGAAGTAGCTGATGAAAGTCAAGATGAAATTATAAGAAAGGTAGACAAGCTTCTGTATAAAGCTAAAGCAAGAGGAAAAAATAGGGTAGAAAAATAAAAAAGCTGAAGAAGTTGTTTTAGCTTTTTTTTACTTTATAAATTAACTAAAAATAGATATTGTATTAATTTAATTAGTAAAAGTTACTATTATTTAAATTAAAAGAATGATAAATTTTTAAAGGAGGAAAGATGTTTGAAAAACTGAGAAAATCTATGGTAGAAAAACAGCTTCTTTATCGCGGAATAAAAGCTCCTGAAGTAATAGCTGCATTTTTAGAGGTTGAAAGGCACCTTTTTGTCAGAGAGGAAGAGATTGAGTTTGCATACAATGATTACCCTCTTCCTATTGGATCGGGACAGACAATTTCCCAGCCGTATATCGTAGCTTATATGCTGGAAAAATTAAAAATAGAAAAAAATGACATAGTTTTAGAGGTAGGAGCAGGATCGGGATATGAAGCGGCACTCATATCTAAAATTGCAAAGCAAGTTATTACTCTAGAGGTGAACTTTGATCTTTATCTGGAATCTAAAGAAAAGCTCAATCGTTTAGGATATAAAAATATTGAAGTGCTGAATAAAAATGGCTTTGAAGGGTATGAAAAAAAGGCTCCCTATGATGTTATAATAGTATCGGCTGCACCTGCAGAAATTCCACAAAACCTCATGAAACAATTAAAAATAGGGGGGAGGATGATTATTCCTGTAGGTAGATTCAGACAACAATTGTTTTATATAGAGAGAAATGATGGGGATACATTTTTAATAACTGGTTTAGCTTATGTAAAGTTTGTGCCCATGATCAAATAAGTTTTTATTAAAAAACTACTAGAAAAATAAATTTCTTAAAAAATAAATTTAATAATTATGGTACAATAATTCCACATGACATTATTAAATAGGGAGGATACAAGTATAATGAAAAAAATAATTATTGCTTTAATAACCCTCCTTTCTTTGAATCTTTACGGAGAGACAGAGGGAGAGGGAAAGAGTAGAAAGGCGTTTGACGTAGATGGAAACAAATATATAATCAGGCCTCTATATGGAATAGCTACACAGTCAGATTTAGGAGATCTGCTGGCCTTTAAAGATTTAAAGAAAGACCCCAACGATGGTAAGATTGCTGGGATACAGGTGGAAAGATATGTATACAAGAGACCCTATGATTTTCCAATAAATATAACTTTACAGAGTAGTTTTATTACCCACTTTAACAGTTATAGCGGTGAAGAAACAGATTATTACACAAATGATAATACCTATGAGATAAATTTTGGTATAAAAATATACTGGACGGAATTTCCATGGGATAAATATGTCCGTACAAGATTGGGAGTATCAGAAGGATTATCTTATACAAGTAATATTACTAATTTAGAAAGATACAATCAATATAATGAAAAGAACTCTAACTATTTAAACTATATAGACATTACCCTTTCTTTCAATGCTAAAGATATTACTAAGATAGATGACTTGGAAGATACCTATATTGGAATGGGAATTTCGCATAGATCAGGAATATTTGGGACTATTAACGGGGTAGATGGTGGATCAAATAATGTGACATTCTTTTTTGAGACAGAATTATAGGAGGAAAAATGAAAAAACTAATATTATTTTTAAGTTTGATGATCGGTGTGACTATGACAAGTTTTAGTCAAAGTACAAACTTTCAGTTAGGATTAACACCTACTTTGAATATAGGTGAAGGTGAACAGGTCAAAGGATTACGTGTGCCTGTATTTTTTGGAACTACAGAAAAAGTTACAGGGGTTGATTTTAATATGTTCGCCAGTGATGTAGACGAATTCACAGGTCTGCAGGGGGGAATATTTTTAGGAGCAGGAATATTTAATAAAGTTAATACTGAATTTAGAGGAACCGGTCTGGGGCTTATTAATCTCCATGGTGGGGATAGTAAGGGGCTTTTAATAGGAGCGGGAAATCTTACAAATGAGTTTACAGGATTAAAACTAGGAATATTTAACTATTCAAAAACTAATTCAGGTTATGAATTTGGGGTAATCAACTATTCCAAGGAAACATTTTTTCAATTGGGACTTATAAATGTTACAGATAAGATAAATGGTATCCAAATAGGATTTTTAAACTTTGCCAGTAATGGTATTTTACCGGTAATGCCATTTTTAAATTTTAACTGGAAGCTTTAAAAGTAAAGATAAGAATTAAAAATAGAAAGCTAACTATAAATTAGATAGATTAAAAGAGAAATTATCAAGATTTTAAATAAAAGAGGGGGAACCTATGAAGGATAGACAACTGTTAAGTGAATTTGCAAATGTAATAAACTCCGATAGGTATCAATATACAGAAAGTGATGTTTTTTTAAAGGAGGGTATGGAGGAAAGGGTAGCTGTTTTTGACATGTACTTTCGTAAAACAGAGGATGGAGGCTTAGCTGTAGTTTCCGGTATCCATGAAGTAATTAAATTGATAGAGGTTTTAAATAGTACAAGTGAGGAGGAAAAAAGAAAATATTTTTCCCCCCTTATTCATGAGGAAGAATTATTGGAATATTTGGTAAAGTTAAAATTTACAGGAGATCTATATGCTATGAGAGACGGGGAGATAGCGTACCCCAATGAACCTATTATAACTATAAAAGCTCCTATAATTCAGGCCAAAATTTTAGAAACCCCTATTTTAAATATAATGAATATGCAAATGGCCATAGCTACAAAAGCATCTCGTGTAAGCAGAGCTGCTCACCCTACCCCTGTGCTGTCATTTGGGAGCAGGAGAGCCCATGGATTTAGTTCTGCTGTAGAGGGGAATAAAGCGGCCTATATTGGGGGATGTACAACCCATTCCAATATAGTTACAGAATATAAGTATGGGATCCCCAGTGTAGGAACTATGGCACACTCATATATTCAGACTTTTGGTGTCGGAAGGGAAGCAGAAAAAGAATCTTTTGATAAATTTATAAAAAATAGAAGAAGTGGGAATAATCCCCTTATTCTCTTAATTGATACCTATAATACCTTGAAGATAGGAATACAGAATGCCATAGATTCATTTAAAGAAAATGGGATAGATGACTCCTACCAGGGAACTTATGGTATAAGGATAGACTCGGGAGATTTAGCATATCTGTCTAAAAAATGTAGAAAATTATTGGATGAGGCATCTCTTCATAAGGCTCAGATAGTTCTAACCAATGGATTGGATGAAAATTTAATAAGAGCTTTAAAGGAGCAGGATGTAGCTGTAAACTCCTATGGTGTAGGAGATGCTATTGCTGTAAGTAAGTCAAATCCTTGTTTTGGAGGAGTATATAAAATAGTAGAAGTTGACGGTGAATCAGTTATAAAACTGTCGGAGGATATTATCAAAATATCAAATCCTGGTTTTAAAGAGGTCTACAGACTCTATGATAAAAAGGGATTAGCTTATGCAGACTTAATAACTTTAGTTGATGGAGATAATGATAAGAAGTTATTGATGAATAATGAAACCCTGGAACTCAGAGATGAAAAGTATGACTTTAAAAATGTTAGTTTGGCAGGGGGAGATTATACCTATAAAAAACTTACTAAAATATACGTAAAAGATGGTGACATAACTGAAGAATATTCAAAGTTGAAAGATATAAAAATTTCAAGAGATTATTATCTGGCAGAATTAGATAAAATATCTACTGAGAGAAAGAGACTGGAAAATCCACATAAATATAAGGTGGATCTATCCCATGATTTGAGAAGATTAAAGTATAAGCTTATAAGTAAAATATCTAAACAAATTAAGGGTGAAATATAAAAATTAAAATAAGAAATCAATTGAATTAATAAAAGAGACCTAAAATCGAATCTTTAGGTCTCTTTTTACTTTAATCAAGAATTGAGTCTAGCTGGTTTTTTTAGATGTCTTTCACTTAAATTTTTTATAAGATCTCTGATTTTCTCATATTGTTTTGCAGTTATTTCATCGGCTATAGCTATAGAATTTTCAAATTCTCCTAGATTTCTATGAAGCTCTGCCTTTAAAATCTTTTCGGCACTGCTTTCTCCTAAGATATCTAAAAGGATTTTCATGTTTTCTTTTTCTTGAGTACTATAAACTACTTCTGCTTCTCCTACTTCTTCCATCTCTTTAATTTGAGCTGTGATATTATTTAGGTGGTTTTTTTCCTTCAGTCTGCCATAGACTTCCTCTCTTTTTTGGATCAATTCATTAATTTTTTCTTCCACTACAGCTATGGATACATTTTCAGAAAGAGTTTCCTTTTTTTGGACCATCTTAGCAATATATTCGTTAAAGTGTGTTATAGAAGGAATTTGTGAAATGGTAGCCTTTAAAAGTTCTACCTTTACTTTGAGGTCATCTAAGGAATCGATCTCCCTATATTTATCGTTGGCTCTCTGCCAGGTTTTTATCCGGATATTCAGAGTTTTAAATTTTTCATCTTTTAAAATTTCTAAGTATTTCTCAGTTGTGGGTTCTAGGAGAAGAGTGGCGGCCTTCTCTTGGATTTCTTCACATTCACTGACAAATTTGATTTTTTTACAGGTATCACATATAAAAACATCTATCATTCTAGGAGTCATAGCTCCTTCTACTACCCCGTCGGTGTAGATTGTAGCCTCTATATCCCCTGTAAATTCAGGCGTTTTAGTCCTGTATTTAGCCCCGCATTTACATTTAAAATTCATATGGTTCCTCCATTTTTAAAATTTTTTTACTGATTTTTAATATCTTTTAAAATATCTTCTAATTGAGAAGTTAAATTTTTCCAAGTGAATCTATTTAAAGAAATATCATGATTCGTATGATGGAGAGTATCTAAAGAGTTTAAAAGAGCACTCTTTATATTTTTTATATAGATCTCTTCATTTTGTTCTTTTAATTGATCCTGGGAGACTCTTTCTGGAATATCTATGTATGTGATCATATTTGAATCATTGATCGCATCTCCAAACCAGGGCTTTATCCCGGGAAGATCAGAAGAGATGACTCTCAGTCCACAGGCCATAGCTTCTACTAAAACTAAGGGTAAGCCCTCGTATAGGGATGGGAGGATAAAAATGTGCCCTTTATTATAGATCTTTTTTAATTTAATCTGCTCAACCATACCCCAAAACTTTATCTCATTCTTACTATTTTTACTATGGGTTAGAATCTCTTCATATTCCTTTCCATGCCCCATACCAATCAGGTTAAGTCTTATTTGTTTATCTGTTTTAATGGAAGAAAAGGCCTCTATTAGATACCGAACCCCCTTTGCATATGAGATCTTACCGGTAAAGATTATATCGATTATTTCATTGTTTTTTTCTGTATCGATCAAATGAAAAACTTTATTATTAAACCCTATTCCAAGGGAAGTAACTTTATAGGGCTCTACATCATAGATCTTTTGAATTTCTTTTTTTTGAACTTCGTGAAGGGCTATGATTTTATCTAAATTTTTAATTTTTTCCTGGATGAAACTATTTTTTAAGCTGTGTGTATTCATCTGTCTGAGGTCGCTTCCATGACAAAATCCAATTACCTTAATATCTTTGACCCATTCTCTTACTAAGGCAGTCAAAAAATATAAATGATGGCAGAGGATATAGTCTGGGTTAAACTCCTTCACAGCTTTTAAAATTTGTTTTTTAAAAGCATCTTCATAAAGGTTTATCATGGAACTATCCATCTCTTTGTACACGGTACTTTTATAGGGCATGATGTCACTCATACCGACAATTGGAAAGGGGAGTTCGGATGTATTAAAAATAACTTCGTAGGTGGAAAAAATATCTATATCCTTTACTTCTCCTTGAAATTCACTGCCATAAACTAAACATTGAGAGTGGTTTAAATCGGCAAATTCTTTTATTAGATTTTTTAAATAGATTCCACTTCCGGTATCGCTTGGTTTCTGAGATATAATATGAAGAATTTTCATTAAATTCCCTCCTAGGTAATTAAAAGCTTTCATTATATTTTAACTAAAATAGACAATTTTTACAATATTTTTCAATTTTTTCCGTATTTAAGTGTTTAATTTTTGATCTTTTTAAGTTTTTTTTAATTATTTTATTAGTCGTAATAAACATTATATATTTTTTTTAATTAAAACTTAATGTATCATAATTGGGTTTAATGTTTTGTATCCGTAACAAAAAATTGGTAAAAATCTTCAAACTATGGTATTATTTTCACATGTATTGTTTTTTGTAGAAGGAGGAAAGATGGTTGGAGCGTTATTAGGAATTTTATTTTGTATGGGATTATGGTATCTTGCAGTTTTTTTTAAAGATTATAGAGAGGTTAAGAGAAAGAATAAGTTAGAAAAGGAAAATAAGGTAGCTTTAAGTGGTATTGGATTTATAATTTGTTTTTTCGACACCCTTGGAATAGGTGGATTTGCACCTATGACTGCTATATTTAAACAGTTTAAGTTGGTAAATGACAGGATTATTCCTGGAACTTTAAACACTGCTATGACTATTCCTATTGTTATTGAAGCTCTTATTTTTATCAAAGATGTAAAGGTGGATCTGGTTACGTTGATATCTATGCTTGTAGCTGCAACTTTAGGGGCTCTTTTAGGTGCAGGATATGTGGCCAAATTGAACGAGAAAAAGGTTCAACTTTATATGGGGATAGCTTTAATAGTTGTGGTAATAATAATGTTAGCCGGTAAATTAGGAATACTTTCATCTGGTGGAGATGCAGTTGGTCTTTCTGGTATTAAATTAATTATAGCAATTATAGGGAATTTTATATTAGGAGCGCTTATGACTCTTGGAATAGGACTTTATGCCCCTTGTATGGCACTGGTATATGCCCTTGGACTAAGTCCATTAGTTGCTTTCCCTATTATGATGGGATCATGTGCATATTTAATGCCGGCAGCAAGTGCAAAGTTTATCCGTGAAGGAGCTTATCATAGAAGTGTTACTCTATGGAGTACAATATTTGGGTCGGTTGGAGTTGTTGTGGCAGCTTATCTAGTTAAATCACTACCTATAAATATTTTAACTTGGGTTATTATGGGAGTTATCCTTTATACTTCGGTTAATTTATTAAAAGATTCTTTTTCACCTGAAAATCAAGAACCTGTTAATGTTTAATTAAATATTCCTTGATAGATGTAGGCTAGGTTAAAATTTTCTACAAAGGTATTATATTTAAAACCTTTATAGAGATAAATTAAGTCCATTGAAAAGACAGATAGTTTTTTCGATGGACTTTAAATTTTTTGGACTGTTTTAATATCTAAATTAAGTGAGGTAAAATTAATTTTGATATGGTCATTTTAATTTTAAATAATAATAATAAATATCAGAGGTTATAAAAATAACACCTGTATAAGTGGTTCTGTATTTCTTTTGATTGAATTTTTTAATGGTTTATGTTAGAATTGTCAGATATAATAAGCGATAAAGAGGAGATGAACATGAAGAAAAGAATAGTCTTTGATAGAATCGGAGATATGAAATACATCTCTCATTTAGATACTATAAGATTTTTAGAGAGACTCTTTAAGAAAACTGGTATAACTATAAAACATTCAGAAGGGTTTCACCCAAGACCAAAATTGTCCTTTGGAAATCCTGTGTCATTAGGAGATGAAGCATACAATGAATTAATGGATGCTGAGATAATCTCCGAACTGTCCAATGAGGAGATGGTAGAACTTCTAAATTCCAACTCACCTGAAGGGTTTAAATTTCATAAGATCTACGATGTCCCAAAGAAATCGGGGATAGCCAATGATTTTGATATTTTGATCTATGAGGTAGAGGGATGTACAGCGGATATAGATGCTTTAGAAAATCTATTAAACAGTGATGAAATCATAGAAATAAGGGAAAAAAGAGGAAAAACCCAAGAAAGAAACTTAAAAGAAAAAATAGCAGATTTTAAAAGGATTGCCAATAAGATCTTTTTAGAGTTATATAATATTTCTCCCAAAGGTTTATTTACATTGGCTGAGATAGATACTAAAGGTCTGAAAGTTACAAGAATGGGATATAAAAAAAGTAATTAAAATAAAATATAAAATAAAATATGGAGGGGTAAGCATGTTAGATTTAAAGTATATCAGAAATAACATTGAATTTTTAAAAGGAATTTTAGAAAATAGAAATGCCAAGATAGATTTAGATAGATTTGAGCAGTTAGATGAGGAAAGAAGAGAGTTATTATCAGAGGTAGAAACTTTAAAGTTTAAAAGAAATAACGCTTCACAAGAGGTAGGAAAGTTAAAGAGAGCTGGAGAAGACGCATCTCATATTATTGAAGAGATGGGATCTGTAAGTTCTAGTATCAAAGCAATAGATAAGAAATTATCTGTAATCGAAGGGGAGATCAAATATTTCCAAATGACTATTCCAAATGTATATCATGAGTCTACACCAGTTGGAAATGACGATACTGATAATATCTTAGTTAGAACTTGGGGAGAGCCTTCAAAGTTTGATTTCGATGTTAAACCTCATTGGGAATTAGGAGAAGACTTAGATATATTAGATTTCGAAAGAGGAGTAAAATTAGGAGGATCTAGATTCACTCTATATAGAGGAGCAGGAGCTAGATTAGAAAGAGCACTAATAAACTTCATGTTAGATCTACATACTACAGAGCATGGATATACAGAGCACCTTACACCGGTTTTAGTAAAACCTGAAATATGTGAAGGGACTGGTCAATTGCCAAAATTTGGTGACGACATGTATAAAACTGAAGATGATATGTACCTAATCTCAACTTCAGAGATAACTTTAACAAATATCCACAGAGGAGAAACTTTAGCAGAAGCAGATCTACCTAAATATTATACTGCATTTTCACCATGTTTTAGAAGGGAAGCAGGATCATATGGTAGAGATATCAGAGGATTAATCAGACAACATCAATTTAATAAAGTTGAGATGGTAAAATTAGCTCACCCTAATAACTCAAATGAAGAATTAGAAAAAATGGTAGTAAATGCAGAAACTGTATTACAAAAATTAGGATTACCATATAGAGTAGTTCAACTTTGTACAGGAGATATCGGATTCTCAGCAACTAAAACATATGATTTAGAGGTATGGTTACCATCTGAAGATACATATAGAGAGATCTCATCTTGTTCTAACTGTGGAAATTTCCAAGCTAGAAGAATGGGACTTAGATTCAAGCCGGCTCAAGGCGGAAAGAGTGAATTTGTTCATACATTGAATGGATCTGGATTAGCAGTAGGAAGAACTTTACTGGCTATTATGGAAAATTATCAGCAAGCAGATGGAAGTTTCTTAATTCCAGAAGCTCTTAAGCCATATATGGGCGGATTAGATGTTGTTAAAAAGTAGTATATTCTTTATACTCCTAATTACAATCCTTACATCTAATATATATATATTAATAATAGTAGCAGGTTTGATGATTTTTTCAAACCTGCTATTTAACAAAAATTTAAAAAATTCTATAAAGAAGATGAAATATGTTTTTCTTCTTTATTTCACTACAATATTATTTCAATTGTTGATGATCCAGGATGGTGAGGTTATTTTTAAATTTTATAATTTTTATATCACCTGGAGGGGAGTTACCCAGGTTGGAATTAATTTTTTGAGGATTTTTGATATACTACTTATTTCGTGGCTAATAAATGCACAAAACATTTTTACTGGAAAACTACAGAGATATAACGAATTAATAGATACGATTATAGAATTAGTTCCAGAGGTTTTTGTTCTATTTAAGAAGAGAATGAAATTCAAGGCGTTTTTTAGGCATATTTTAAAGCAAATAGAGGGTAAAATATAATCTTTCAAAAGATTGCTTTTATGTATTAAATTTGGTATTATTAAAGAGTAGAAAAACTCAAATACAATAGAGGAGGTAATTATGAGATATAATTACAAAGATTTAGGATTAGTGAACACTAAAGAGATGTTTGCTAAAGCAAATAAAGAAGGATATGCAGTACCTGCATTTAACTTCAACAACATGGAGCAAATGTTAGCAATCGTTGAAGCATGTGCTGAGATGGGGTCACCAGTTATATTACAATGTTCAAATGGAGCTAGAAACTATATGGGTAAACCAGTAGTAGCTATGTTAGCTAAAGCAGCTGTTGACGTTGCAAGAGAAATGGGATCAGATATCCCTATCGCTTTACACTTAGATCACGGGTCATCTTTTGAGCAGGCTAAAGATTGTATCGAATGGGGATTCTCATCAGTAATGATAGACGCATCTCATCATTCATTTGAAGAAAATATTGCTGAATCTAAAAAAGTTGCAGAATACGCACATGCAAATGGTGTAACTGTTGAGGCTGAATTAGGTGTTTTAGCTGGAATCGAAGATGAAGTATCTAATGAAGAACATATTTTCACACAACCACATGAAGTAGAAGAGTTTGTAGCAAAAGCTGGAGTAGATTCTTTAGCTATCTCAATCGGAACTTCACATGGAGCACATAAATTTAAACCAGGAGATGATCCTAAGTTAAAGCTAGATATCTTAGCTGAAATTGAAACTAAGATACCTGGATTCCCTATCGTATTACATGGTTCATCATCAGTACCAGCTAAATTTATCTCAATGATAAAAGAGTTTGGTGGAGAGATCAAAGATGCGATTGGTATCCCTAATGAGCAATTAAGAGGAGCTGCAAAATCAGCAGTTGCTAAGATCAATGTTGATACAGATGGTAGATTAGCATTTACTGCTGGTATCAGAGAAGTATTAGCTACTAAACCAGGAGAATTTGATCCTAGAAAATATTTAACACCAGCAAAGAACTATATGAAGGAATTCTATATGTCTAAAATAACTGATGTATTCGGTTCTGAAGGTGCTTACAAAAAAGGAAATAAGTAATAAATTTAAAAGGAGATAGTCTGACTATCTCCTTTTTTTATTTAGATTTTAATTATGATCTCTTGTGATAGGTATAGCTGATTTTAGAATCCAAAACTCTCTGATACTGTTTTAATTTTCTTTTTTCCTTGCTGGGATCTAAAAAAAGCAATGAAAAAAACTCCCAAAGGAAAACCCATCCTCCTACATAAAACCCCTCTATGACTATCTCCCATACCAGGTGTGTAAGGGGAAGATTTTTTTTGATAATGGAAATTGCAAAAATAAATAAGACACCAGTAATAAAATTTCCCATAGCTGACCTGTAAATTTCATAGATCTCCTTTTTTTTCTTCTTGTGCAGATATAAAAAATAGTGTTTTATTTCCTTTATCCCTCTGTTCTCCTTAACTTTATCATAGATATTTTGAGGCATATTTATATTAACTAAAAGATTGTATCGAAAGGGAATGTCTTCTATGGACTCTTCTAGATAGGCAATTAAATCATCATCTAAATCCTTATTTTTAAAGGGGGAAAAATCCAGAGTACTGTAAAGAGCTTCATAGTGATCTACAAAAATATCTATTATATAAGAATTGGTTTTCTTATCAAATCTAAAAAGTTCATCTAATTTTATCTCATTTTTCAAATTGTTAAAAATCATTTTAACCACCCCATGGTTCTCTATATTACTTTTTACAAAGTTAAATAAAAAAATCCTTTTTAACGGCTTTAATAAGAGTGACAAAAGGAAGACTTGAAGGGATACAGGTTGACATAAATAAGAGATTAGCCTATCATAGATATACATATTAATTTTATAAAGGTGGAAAAAAATGATGATATTATACTTTGGTATTGGACTACTGGCAACAATTTTTGGATCACTGGTTGGATTAGGCGGAGGAGTGGTTATAAAGCCGGTTTTAGACGCTATAGGAACTTATGATCTGACTACTATTGGGATACTCTCTTCCTTTACGGTTTTTTCAATGGCTGTTGTATCTACAGGGAAACAAATAAAGAAGGGATTTAAAATTGAAAAGAATATGCTGGTAATTGCAGCAGGATCAATATTAGGAGGGGGAATTGGTAATTTATTATTTGGTATTTTTTTAAAAACTTTAAATAATGAAGGTTTTGCTACTGCGATTCAAGGATTTATATTGGCATTTCTTTTGATATTGGTTTTATTTAAAGAAAATTTCTCAAAATATCATGTAAAAAATTACTTGTGGTTATTCTTGGTAGGTATGATTCTTGGAACTATTGCATCTTTTTTAGGGATAGGAGGAGGTCCTATAAATGTGATGGTGCTGGTTTTACTCATGAATATGGATATAAAAAAAGCAGCAATAACTTCAATATTGATAATTTTATTATCTCAGTTTACAAAATTAACTTTGATATTTATAGAAACCGGATTTATAGGACTCGATCTATCCATGCTCTATGTAATGATTCCTGGTGGGATATTAGGAGGGTTTATAGGTGCTCACTTCAATCATAAATTAACCCATGAAACGATCCATAGAATATTCAATATTTCTATAATAGCTTTGGTGATTTTAAATATTTATAATGTGATAAGCAGTTTAGTATAGAAAAAAGAGCGGAAAAATCCGCTCTTTTTTATTTATAATTTAAATAATAATTCTTCGTAAGTCGGGAATGGCCACATCTTGTGTTCCACTATTCCTTCTAAGTTATCTCCATGAACTCTTAATTCTTTCATAAGAGGCAATAGTTCATCTTTAGTGAAGTTAACACTTAGTGTAATATCTTCTAAATTGTTTAACTCATCTAATTTTTCTTCTAGTTTTTTAGCTGCATTATATAAACCAGCATTATTTTTTAAGATAGAAGCCAGAAGTTCTTTTTGAGTTACTGCGAACCCTTCTCCTAATATTTTAGAAGATTTTTTAATTATTTCAGCCAGCTCTAAAGCGTATCTATTTGATGCCGGATAGATATCTTGAACAGCCATCTTAATCATTACAGCTGATTCTGTTACTATTTGGTTGTAATAATTTTCAGCATAGATATTGTATCTAGAGATTAATTCTCCCTCAGACAATACTCCGTGTCTTCCAAATAATTCAATTGTATCAGAAGTAATATAAGTTCCTATTACATCTGTAGTAGATTTTAAATTAGGCAATCCTCTTTCCTTAGCTTCTTTTACCCATTCTTCACCATAACCATTTCCAGAGAAGATGATTCTTTTATGTTCTTTGTATGTTTTAGATATTAATTTTTGAATTCCCTTAGTCTTATCTTCTACCCCTTCTAATTCATCAGCAAACTCTTTTAATACATCTGCCATAATAGTATTTATCATGATATTAGGTGTAGAAGTACTTTGGCTGGAACCAGGCATTCTAAATTCAAATTTATTTCCTGTAAATGCAAATGGAGAAGTTCTGTTTCTATCGGTGATATCCATAGATAACTTAGGTAAAGAATCTACCCCAATTTCCATTTTACTTCTAGTTTCTAATTTTTCATCGGTCTTTTTGAAGATAGTCTCTAACTCATCTCCTAAGAAGATAGAGATTATAGCTGGTGGAGCTTCATGTCCTCCTAATCTGTTGTCATTAGATGCACTTGCAGTAGATAGTCTAAGAAGTGGTGCATACTTATCTACAGCCTTTATAACAGCAGCTACAAAGATTAAAAATTGTGCATTCTCTTTAGGATTTTTCCCTGGATCAAATAAGTTTATACCATCATCAGTAGCTAGAGACCAGTTATTATGCTTACCTGAACCATTAACATCTGCAAATGGTTTTTCGTGTAATAATGCCACTAAATCATGTCTGATAGCCACTTTGTTTATAGTATCCATCACAAGTTGATTTTGGTCGGTAGCTACATTTGAAGTACTGTATACAGGTGCAAGCTCAAATTGGTTAGGAGCTACTTCGTTATGTTTAGTCTTTGAAGGGATTCCTAATCTCCATAGTTCAAAGTCCAGCTCTCTCATATAGGCAGCCACTCTCTCTTCTATAGTTCCATAATAGTGACTTCTAAGTTCCTGTGATTTAGCAGGTTTTGCACCAAATAATGTTCTACCTGTATGAGCCAGGTCCAATCTCTTATTGAATAGGTTTTTTTCAACTAAGAAGTATTCCTGCTCTGCTCCTAAACATGTAGTAATATGTTGAGAAGTGTTGTTTCCTAAGATCTTTAAGATTCTAAGAGCTTGTTTTTCAACGGCATTCATTGATCTGAGCAGAGGTACTTTTTTATCCAAAGCCTCTCCTGTATAAGCAACAAAAGCAGTAGGGATATATAGTGTGATCCCTGTATTATCATCTTTTAAAAAAGCAGGTGAGGTAGTGTCCCAGGCAGTATATCCACGGGCTTCAAAGGTAGATCTTAGTCCGCCATTTGGAAATGAAGATGCATCTGATTCTCCTTTAATTAACTCTTTACCAGAGAATTCCATTATGATTTGTCCATCTCCGATAGGAGAGATGAAAGAATCATGTTTTTCTGCAGTAAGTCCATTAAGGGGTTGGAACCAGTGGGTAAAATGAGTAGCTCCTTTTTCTATAGCCCAGTCTTTCATAGCATTGGCTATTACCTCAGCAATGGAAAGAGTCAATTCCTTTCTACCATTTTGTACCTCTAAAAATTCTTTGAATACACTCTTTGGGACACGCTGTCTCAAAGTAGTTTTGTCGAAGCAATAATCTCCATAAATTTCAGGTACACTTTTAGTTTCATTAATAATTTTTTCCATTTTGACCTCCTAAGTTGTTTGAATGTTCGTTGTGATTAATTTATAAAAAAACAAGACATGTTTTAAGTAAGTGAAAAACAAGCCTTGGACGATAGCGGCATAAATTCACTTATAGTGGTTAATTTGCGGTAAACCCTAGAAACTCCCAACCATATTATGGGGATATATAAGTTTTATATAAATTTTAAAAAAGGGGGACAGTGACCCGAAGTCACTATCCCCTATAAGAAACTGTTTTTAGTTTTTTAGATACTAAGCCCATCTTTGAAGTAAAGCTAAATATGAAAATGTCTAATCTGTCAATTTTTTTTAAAACCATTTGCTTACCTCCAATATTTTATGTGTACCAACTATTTAGAGCATTATAACAAATTTTTAGGAAAAAAGCAATTTTTTTTTGTAAACATGATCGAGTTGGGGTATACTCCTAATGTAAAACAAACTTAACAAACAAAGGGGTTAGTTATGAAATATGAGGAAGAAAAAAAGGAAATTGAATTTGATGTTCATATTTTTCACGAAGGGAACCATTTTGAGTCATATAATTTATTAGGTGCACATATAAATGACTGTGGAGTATCTTTTAGAGCTTGGGCTCCCAATGCAAAAAGTCTCTCAGTGGTAGGGGATTTTAATAATTGGGATCATAATAGTCACAGGATGAAAAAAATTAATGACTTTTGGATTCTTCAAATTGACGGGATAAAAAAAGGCGATAAATATAAATATGCTGTTGAAACATGGAGTGGCAAAAACCTTGTAAAATCAGATCCATATGCGTTGTATTCAGAATTAAGGCCAAATACAGCTTCAATAGTATGGGATTTAGAAAATTATGTTTGGAATGATCAGGAATGGCAGGAGGATAAAAAATCCTATCAACCGTATAAAAATCCTATGAATATATATGAGGTTCATTTGGGATCCTGGAAAAAACCCCAGGGGAAGGAAAATTTCCAGACCTATAGAGAGTTAGCAGAGGAACTGCCTAAATATGTTTCTGAAATGGGATATACCCATGTAGAATTGATGCCTATAGCTGAGTATCCACTGGATGATTCCTGGGGATACCAGGGTACAGGATATTTTTCAGTTACTAGCAGACATGGAATACCAGAAGATTTCAAGTATTTGATAGATGAGCTACACAGACACGGAATAGGAGTTATTTTGGACTGGGTACCGGGACATTTTTGCAAAGATGCTCATGGTTTATATAGATTTGATGGGACCCCGACATATGAATATAGCAACCCAGTATTGGGAGAAAATGAACAGTGGGGAACTTGTAACTTTGATCTATCCAAACGAGAGATTCATAGTTTTTTAATATCGAATGCTATATTTTGGATGAAAGAATATCATATAGATGGTCTCAGAGTAGATGCGGTATCTAATATGTTGTATTTAGACTTTTGCAAGGAACCTAGTCCGGAGTTGAAAAATAAAGATGGCGGTAACCAAAATTTATGGGCAATTGATTTTATGCAAAGGTTGAATGCCGCAATATTTAAGGAGTTTCCAAATGCACTGATGATCGCTGAAGAATCTACATCTCGGCCAAATATAACTAAGGGAAAGGAAGAAAATGGGTTAGGATTTAACTATAAATGGAATATGGGATGGATGAATGATATCTTGAAATATATGGAGCTCGACCCCATCAATAGAAAGTTTCATCATAATCTAATCACATTCTCAATAGTTTATGCATTCTCAGAAAATTATGTTCTGCCTTTTTCCCATGATGAAGTAGTTCACGGGAAAAAATCTCTTATAGAAAAATTTCCAGGATACTATGTGGATAAATTTGCAAGTTTGAGGTTACTTTTAGGATATATGATGGCACACCCTGGAAAAAAACTTCTTTTCATGGGGGGAGAGATCGGCCAGTTTTTAGAATGGAGATTTTATGAGTCGATAGAATGGCAGTTATTGGAGCTTCAAAAACATAGAGAGCTGCGAGAATTTGTTAAAAATTTAAACTTTTTTTATAGAAAAGAGAAATCTTTTTGGGAAATTGATCATTCATATGAAGGATTTCATTGGTTAGAGGCGAATAATAGTAATTGTGGGATAGTTTCCTTCATGAGAAAGAGTGAGGAGAGGGATGATTTTATAATAGCAGTATATAATTTTACACCTGTTCATTACTCTAAACATAAGATGGGAGTACCTAGATTTGTTGATTATGAAGAAGTATTGAACAGTGATACCAATAAGTATGGGGGAGAAGGGAGAATAAATTCAGAAATATTAAAACCTAGATGGGGCGGTATAGATAAAGAACTTTGCCATATAGAGATAGATATAGCTCCCCTTTCAGTATTATATTTAAAACCAAAGTTTTAAAATACAGTATTTATAAAACTTTTAGTACTGAAATTTTAAACGAACAATTTTTTATAGTGTGACGATTAAAAAATATTCAATTCACCTGATGAATTATAAGTGAATTGTGATAAGATGTCTAAAAGTTAAACATTCATAGGAGGGAGTTTAAATGAGAAAAAAAGAGATGATAGCTATGCTATTAGCAGGAGGACAAGGGAGTCGATTGGTTCCTTTAACTTCAGATGTAGCAAAACCAGCAGTTGATTTTGGAGGTAAATATAAAATTATAGATTTTCCATTGAGTAATTGTACAAATTCAGGGATAGATACAGTGGGAATACTTACCCAGTATAGACCATTTTTATTAAATACACATATAGGAACAGGCTTAGCCTGGGATCTGAATAGTATGCATGGGGGGACGGCAATCTTACCGCCATATACAACACAGGAAGGTGGAGCCTGGTATAAAGGAACGGCTAATGCTATCTACCAAAATATCCAGTATATAGACAGATATGACCCAGATCATGTACTCATCTTGTCTGGAGATCACATCTATAAGATGGATTATAATAAGATGTTAAGGGAACATAAAAAACAAGGAGCAGACGTAACCATTGCTGCCTTAACAGTGACCTTAGAAGAAGCTAAAAGGTTTGGGATAATGAATGTCAGGGATGACAACACAATATATGAATTTGAAGAAAAACCAGAAAAACCAAAGAGTAATTTAGCATCTATGGGAATCTATATCTTTAAATGGTCGGAATTAAAAAAATATCTCATTGAAGATGAAAAGAATAAAGAATCAGAAAATGATTTTGGTATGAATATACTGCCTAAGATGTTAGAAGATGGGCTGAAAATGGTTACCCATCCATTTAAGGGTTATTGGAAAGATGTGGGAACGATCAATAGTTTATGGGAAGCTAATATGGATCTGTTGGATGAAAATAATGATTTAAATTTACATACCAATAATTGGAAGATATATACATCGGGAGAACCAAAAGGAGCTGCGTATTTTGGTGAAAGAGCCGTAGTTGAAAATTCTATGGTAGTAGATGGATGTGAAGTCTATGGTTCTATAAAGAATGCAGTACTATTTCCCGGTGTAATTATTGAGGAGGGAGCTGTAGTTAAAAATTCAGTGTTATTTCCAAATGTAAAAATAGGAAGGGGAGTAATCTTGGATAGAGTTATAGTAGGAGAAAATACAAATGTTCTGTCTGGAACTCATGCTGGAGATACTACGATAAAGGTGATACCACAAAATAAAACTATAAAATAAATTTGGAGGAGAATTATGGCAAAATCATATATGGGATTAATACTGGCATCTCAAGACACTAATGATATAAGGGGACTTACAAAATATAGACCGATTGCATCTATTCCATTTGCAGGAAGGTATAGAGTAGTGGATTTTTCCCTAACAAACCTGACTAGGTTTGGGATTTCAAATGTGGGAATAGTAGTTCCACACAGCTATGTTAGATCACTGAGAGATCATATAAGGGGAGGCCAGTTTTGGGACCTAAACAGAAAAAATGGGGGGATATTTTTGATGCATCCTACCATTGATTCTGAAATTGGAAAATCAAATGTAGAAAACTTTAGATCTAATTTAGAATATTTGCATAAGAGTAAAGAAAATTATGTTGTATTATGTTCATCTCATTTAGTTGCTAACATTGATCTACGATCTATTATAGATTCTCATGAAAAATCAGGGAAAGATCTTACTATAGTGTATAAAAAAATAGATGAAAATATAAAGGCGTACAGAGGATCTACAAGTGTAATACTCAATGAAAATAAAGAAGTGAAAAAATTTGGAATGGTTGTAGATTCCCAGGAAGAAACAAATATATCATTGGAGATAAAGATTATAAAAAAAGATCTCCTAATAGACCTTCTCATGAGCGGGGTGCAGAATGGCTTTGTGGGAGATTTAAATAAATTTATTGAACATAGCGTTCATAAAATTTCTACCAATCTATACGAGTTTACTGGATATGCTAAATTTATTGATTCCACAAAAAATTATTTTAGAGCAAATAAAGATATATTAAAAAAAGAGACCAGAGAGGAACTTCTCCTGAATAACGGCGGAATATCTACAAAAATTAATGACACGCCACCAGCCATCTATAAACCGAATTCTAAGGTGTCTAATTCCCTTATAGCTAATGGTTGTATTGTAAAGGGGTCGGTGAAAGACAGCATAATAGGTAGAAGGGTAGTAATAAAAAAAGGGGCTACCATAGAAAATAGTATAATCTTGCAATCTTGTATAATTGAAGAGGGTGTGGAGATAAGAAATGTGATTATAGATAAAAATGTAACAATCAGCAAATATCAAAAAGTGATTGGATCGGAAGATTTTCCATTAATAATAGAAAAAAAATCACTCTTAGACGGATAACATATTTTTTGCTGGCTCTACGGAGCCAGCATTTTAAGAAAAAAGGAGAGCATTATGAAAATATTATTTGTAAGTAGTGAGGCACACCCCTTTGCCAAGAGCGGAGGGTTAGGAGATGTTGCACATTCTCTTCCTAAAGCCCTTGTTAAAACAACAGATATCAGGGTGATCATGCCTAAATACACAAGTATCCATGACAGATATCGTAGTGGAATGAGATTGATATCTAAGTTTACAACCAATGTATCTTGGAGGGAGAAATATGTAGGTCTTTATAATATGAAATATGACAATATTCCATTTTATTTTATAGATAACGAAGGTTATTTTAATCGTCCAAATGCCTATGGATATTTTGATGACGGTGAACGATTTGCATATTTTGCTAGAGCAGTAATAGACTCCATTGAACACATGGATTTTATACCTGATATTATCCATTGCAATGATTGGCAGTCAGCTTTAATTCCTGTATTTTTAAAGGCATTTTATGGGGAAAAATATAAAGATATAAAGGTGGTATATACCATACATAACCTTAAATTTCAGGGTGTATATAGTAAAAATACACTTCACGATATCCTAGGTTTAAGCGATTATTATTTTGATGAGGAAAGATTAAAATTTAACGATGCTATCTCCTATATGAAAGGGGGAATTACTTTTTCTGATTATATAACTACAGTGAGTGATACATACGCCAACGAGATAAAATATCCTTTTTTTGGGGAGGGTCTCCACGGGCTATTTCAAAAGTTAGATTATAAAGTTACAGGGATAGTAAATGGTATAGATTATGAGAGTTTTAATCCTAGAAAAGATAAGGAGCTTAATACTAAATATGGTATCTCTACAAGGACAAAAAAAATAAAGAATAAACTGGCTTTGCAGAAGGAGCTGGGGTTGCCAGAGAGTGAGGATATACCGGTTATTGGAATTGTAACGCGTCTTACCGGACAAAAAGGTTTAGATCTCATAGCGCATATATTAGAAGAACTATTAGTTTTAGATATACAGCTGGTTGTATTGGGAACCGGAGATCTTCAATTTGAAGATCTATTTAGGTACTATGCACATCTATATCCATCTAAATTATCAGCAAACATTACTTTTAACAGTGTACTGGCTAAAAAAATATATGCTGGATCAGATATATTTTTAATGCCGTCATTATTTGAACCATGTGGATTGTCTCAATTAATTTCTATGAGGTATGGAACTATCCCTATTGTAAGGGAAACAGGAGGATTAAAGGATACAGTTATTCCGTATAATGAATTCGAAGGAACAGGAACCGGTTTTGGATTTAAAAATTATAATGCCCATGAATTACTGGAAACCTTAAAGTATGCTTTAAAAATCCATGAAAACAAAGAACAGTGGGATAAGCTGGTTAAAAATGCCATGGAAAGGAAGAGCAGCTGGGCAAATGCAGCTAAAGAATATAAGAAGATATATAAAGCTCTAATAAATAAAAAATAAAGGGAAGATAGGAGGGATATTATGAATATTACAAAAGAAAAGATCCTATCTGATTTAAAAAAAGTAGCTATGATAATGTTTACAAAGGAATTTGTGGACACATCTAAAGAAGGTCAGTATAAGATATTTGCCACAGTTATAAAGGGGTATCTTTCAGAAAACTGGCTGGAAAAAAATGAAAATTATAGGATTGGAAAGGAAAAACAGGTATATTATTTTTCCTTAGAATTTTTATTGGGGAAGATGACAGGTACTAATATCATTAATCTAGGTTTGGAAGAACTATGTATGGAAGTTATGGATGAATTGGGGTTAGACTTCAAAGAATTTGATAAATATGATGCCGAACCAGGTCTTGGAAATGGCGGGTTAGGAAGACTGGCTGCTTGTTTCTTGGATTCTATGGCATCAATAGGAATACCAGGACATGGATGCGGTATAAGATATGATTATGGTTTGTTTGAACAAAAAATAGTAAATGGAGAACAGATAGAGGGGCCTGACAATTGGTTAAAAAATGGATTTGTTTGGGAAACTAAAAAAAGTCATCAATCTAAAAGGATAAAATTTTATGGAGACATAACTTTAAAAGAGTTAGGGGGATTTTTAACACCTGTTCATACTGGATATGAAACAATCTTAGCAGTTCCCTACGATGTACCTATTGTAGGTTATAAGAATAAGGTTGTGAATAATCTGAGATTGTGGAAAGCTCAAATAGAAGGGAATGATTTTGACTTTAATTCCTTTAGTTATGGTACTTTTTCAGAATTAGATGAAAAGAAAAGAAAGGCTGAAGCTATCTCAAAATTGTTGTATCCTGATGACACAACTGAAAGCGGGAGACTGCTAAGATTAAAACAAGAGTATTTTTTTGTCAGTGCCGGACTCCAGAGTATAGTGGACTATAATTCTAAGAAAGGTGTTTCACCAAGTGAATTTCCTGACACCTTCAGCATACAGATAAATGATACTCATCCTGCTCTTTGTGTTGCAGAATTTATGAGAATTTTAATAGATGAAAAGAAAGTATACTGGGATGAAGCCTGGGAGATCACAAAAAAAGTGATGTCTTACACCAACCACACAATTTTGACAGAAGCCATGGAAAAATGGGAGATAGACAAAGTTCAGGAATTAATTCCAAGAGTATATATGATAATTGAAGAGATTAACAGAAGATTCTGTGATAAGGTTTATCAAAAATACGATGATTGGGACAGGGTTATGGAAGTTGCGATTATTAAAGACCGATTAATAAATATGGCACATCTAGCTATTGTAGGAAGTCACTCTATAAATGGAGTATCAGAGTTACACACAGAGGTTTTAACAAAAAAAGTACTGAAAAATTTCTATGAATTATATCCAGAGAGGTTTAATAATAAAACTAATGGAATAACCCATAGAAGATGGCTTTTAAAGTCAAATAAACCATTGACAACATTGATAGATAATACGATTGGATCTAGTTGGAAAGACGACCCGAGTCTTTTGGAAAAATTAACTGAATTTTCAGAAAATAGGAGTTTTTGTGAGAAGATAGAGGGGATAAAACTAGAAAACAAAAAAAAATTGGCTGAACTTATATGGAAAGAAACAGGGATAGAGGTAGATATCAATTCTATCTTTGATACCCATGTAAAAAGACTCCATGGATATAAAAGACAGCTCTTGAATGTTTTACATATAATTTACCTGTACATGGAAATACTTGAAAATCAAGACTTTAGAATGCATCCAAAGACATTTATTTTTTCAGCTAAGGCAGCACCTGGTTATTATTTAGCTAAAAGAATTATAAAATTGATTAATTCTGTAGGAAAATTGATAAATGATGATGAGAGAATCAATAAATTTATAAAGGTAGTATTTATTCCAAATTACAGCGTGAGTAAAGCTCAAATAATAATCCCTGGAAGTGATCTAAGTGAGCAGATATCCACTGTTGGAATGGAAGCTAGCGGGACATCAAACATGAAGTTCATGATGAATGGGGCCTTGACTATAGGAACCTTAGATGGAGCAAATGTTGAGATAAAAGAAGCTGTGGGAGAAGAAAATATATTTATTTTTGGATTAAACTATAAGGAATTAAAAGAGATAGAGAAAAAACAATCTTATAATCCAATAAAATTTCTAAAACAAAATCCTAAAATAAATAAAGTTGTAGAAATGCTCCGGGACGGAACATTTGGAGGAGACTTTTCAAGTATATACAGTCACCTAATAGATGAAGACAGGTATTTTGTTCTAAAGGATTTTAACTCCTACTTAGAAACACATAAAAAAATAGATGGTATTTACCGTGACCGTGATAGATGGAATTCCATGGTAGTTAAAAATATTGCAAAATCCGGTCGTTTTTCTAGTGATAACACCATAAGAAAGTATGCAGAAGAAATTTGGAAGGTATAGATGAAAAAACCTGATTTTTAGTCAGGTTTTTTTCTTGGTTTTTAAAAGAGGTCCTATTATTTTTCAAGCTCTTGTTTCCTTAAATTTGCACCACTCATAGTATAAATAAGGCCTTTTCCAAGCTGCATGATTTTGTCTGATAGCCGTTCAAACTTCTTGCTTAAAAGCAAGATAAGTGAGCCACCTACAATATTTTCAGGGCTTTCTTTCATAAAATCTATTATCTCATTTATGACTTCTACTCTCATCTCGTCTATCTCTTCATCGGAAGCCAAAAGAATGTATATTTTTTTTTCATCTTTTTCTATAAAAGCTTTCATATAGGTTTCAAATATGTCGTTAACTTTTTTTGCCATCTCCTCAATTATATAGAGATGTTCCTTTGCACCATTACCATGTTTATGGAGTTTTCTCATGAGTCTGAGATTATTCTTCAGAAGATCCCCCATCCTCTCCAACATTTTAACACAGTCTATGAAAGTTAGGAGGGCTCTCAAATCTCGTGCTGCCGGCTGAAATCTAGCTATAGCCTGGATAGAGTCCTCTTTTATTTTTACTTCACAGGAATTTATCCTATCTTCAACTACCTTTGCCTCTCCATAGAGTGATTGTATAAATACTTTTTTATCAAGCATCTCCATATTAATTTTTAAAAGTCTGTCTACATTTTTAAACATTTCAATAAATTGTTCAGTCAGTTCATCTATTCTTTCGTGAAGATTTTTCATTTTAGCCCCCTTAGTTTTTTAGAATTTATATCCTATTTTCCATATTATTCTATCCGAATTTACCTGTGATATAATCCTCTGTTTTTTTGTTATCAGGATTAGTAAAGATCTTTTCTGTTTTGTTAAACTCCTCCACTACACCCTGATAGAAGAATCCGGTATACTCAGAGATTCTGGCTGCCTGCTGCATATTATGGGTTACTATAATTATAGTATAATCCTTTTCAAGTTCCCTTATGAGACCTTCTATCTTTGCTGTAGATATGGGGTCTAGTGCAGAGGTAGGTTCATCCATTAAAAGTATTTCTGGTTTTACAGCAATGGCCCTTGCTATACAGAGTCGCTGCTGTTGCCCCCCAGAAAGTCCTAGAGCCGACTGGTGGAGTTTATCTTTTACTTCATCCCATAGAGCTACTGCTTTTAGACTCTCTTCCACAATTTCATCTAAGATCTTTTTATTTTTTTCACCGTGAAGTTTTGGGCCATAGACAATATTTTCATAGATAGTTTTTGGAAATGGATTTGGTTTTTGAAAAACCATTCCGATTTTTTTTCTGAGTTCGACTATATCATATTTCTTACTGAAAATATCATCTCCGTCTAATTTAATTTCACCCTCATATTTTGATATATCTATAAGATCATTCATCCTGTTTACCGATCTTAAAAATGTAGATTTACCGCATCCAGAGGGGCCGATAAGGGCTGTCACTTTATTTTTATAAAAATCCATATTTATATTTTTTAAAGCCTGAAATTTTCCATAATAAAAGTTAAAGTTTTTTACTTCCAGTCTAAGTTTATTGTTTTTCATTTTTTATATCCTCCTAAAATCAAAGCTTAAATAATTTAAAATTTATACTTCTTTATTGAATTTTGTTCTTACATATGCTCCTAGCATATTGAATCCAACTGTTATAGCTACTAAGACAAATAATGTCCCGTCCATATTAGTCTTTGGCATATTAGGAACCTGGGTAGATATTACATATAGGTGATATGGCAGTGTCATAGCCTGGTCCCATATACTTTCAGGTAAAAAAGGAAGGTAGAATGCTGCTACAGTAAACATTATAGGAGCGGTTTCCCCTGCGGCTCTGGATATGCTCAGGATAATTCCTGTAAGTATCCCAGGAGATGCTGCCGGAAGAATAACTTTCCATGTGGTTTCCCACTTGGTGGCCCCTAGAGCTAGGGAAGCTTCCCTCAAATGACTTGATACCGCTAATAAAGATTCTCTGGTAGCTGTAATGATTACCGGCAGACACATTATTCCAAGGGTTAAGGACCCTGCTATAATAGAGGCTCCCATACCCATATATATTACAAAGAAAGCCATCCCGAAAAGCCCGTATATGATGCTGGGTATCCCTGCTAAATTAACTATTGTAAGGTTTATGGTTCTTCTTATCCAATTATCTTTGGAGTATTCTACAAGATAAACTCCTGTGAGTATTCCAAATGGTACAGATACAACTATAGTTCCCAATGTAAGATAGATACTTCCTATGATCGCCGGTAAAACCCCTCCTGCTCTCATTCCATTTTTTGGAGCCTGGCTTAAAAATTCCCATGAAATAGCAGGAACTCCTGTAAAGACTATATATCCTAAGATAAGAACCACTGGAAGTATAGAAAGTAATCCTATTGTCTTTATAAAATTCTCTATTATTTTTTCTCCTTTTCCCTTTAGTATGCTCATTATTTGTCTCCTTTTAATATTTTATTTCCCCATTATCTTTCTGGATCTGTGTATAAAGTGATCGGCTATTGTATTTGTAGTAAAACTGATAGCAAATAATACAAGGGCTACTGCGAAAAGAGAGTAATAATGAGTACTTCCCTGGACTACCTCCCCCATCTCAGCAGCAATAGTTGCAGTAAGTGTTCTTACTGGTGAAAGGATACCAGCATCTAAAATTGGTGCATTACCTGTTACCATGAGCACTGTCATTGTTTCACCTATGATCCTCCCGAATCCTAACATAATTCCTGCAAATATCCCGGGAAAAGCTGCCGGCAAGATGATCTTAATAATTGTTTCTAGTTTGTTTGCCCCTAAGGCTAAAGACGCTTCCCTATAAGATCTGTCTAGTGCCCTGATTGAATCATCTGATATACTTACCATGGTAGGGATAGACATAAAGGCTAACAATATACCACCTGTAAGTGCAGTAAGGCCTGTATTTAATCCAAAGAACTCCTTGATAGGATTAGAAAGAACATAGAGTCCTATATAACCCAGCACTACTGAAGGTAAAGCTGCCATAGTTTCTATAAGAACCTTAAGTCTCACTCTGGTTTTATGGTTTGCATACTCGGCTATATATATGGCTGTAATGAGACTCAGGGGTACAGATATTCCAAGTGCCACCAAGGTCACCCAGAAACTCCCCATAAATAATGGGAGTAATCCGTATTTATCAGAAAGAGAGATCCATTCTCTGCCTAAAAAGAAATCTCCTATAGGAAAATCAGTAAAAAACTTCACACTATTTGTAAGAACAAAGAAGAATATTAAAAATACAATTATTATATTAAACCCTGCTACTCCAAAGATACTGTTTTTCATAAATAAATCTTTACTTTTTCTTATATTCATTATTTTTTTCTCCTTATTTATAATTATTATCTTAAACTTATAATTGATATTTATTTTCAATTACAAATTTAAAATAATAGAGTTACATTACCAATCCCTGCGAAACTGCAGAGATTGATAACAATAAATTAATTATCTAGCTGGTACAAACCCTTCTGATTTCACAATTGCTTGTCCCTTAGGAGAAAGAGCAAAATCTACTAATTTAGCTTCATCACCTTTTCTGTCCCCATCAACATACCAGTATACTTCCCTTGCAATAGGATAATTTTTATCTGCAACATTTTTGAAGGTAGGTTCTATCCCATTGACAGAAAGTGCATTGACAGAATCTTCCATATATCCCATACCAATATATCCTATAGCGTACTTATTAGACTTTACCTCCTGAAGTATTGCTTGGTTAGAAGGCATGTATAATGTCTTAGGTCCATATTCTTTGTCACTCTCTTTTTTACCGTTTCTGACGATTTCTTCTTTGAAGTAAGAATGGGTTCCTGAAGAAGAGTCTCTCGATAAAACTACAATCTCAGCATCCTCTCCTCCTAATTCATTCCAGTTAGTGACCTCTCCTGCAAATACTTTTCCTAATGTAGCTTTATCTAAGTCTGTAATCTTGTTATCATGATTTATAATTACAGTTATTCCATCGAATCCAAGTACGATCTCCTCTAGATCAATCCCTACCTCTTTGGCTTTTTTTACTTCCTTATCCTTTATAGATCTTGAAGCCATCGCCACATGAACTGTCCCATTTAACTTTGCTGCTATTCCAGTCCCGGACCCTCCTCCTGTAACTGCTATTCTTGCTTCTTTATTTTCTTTCATGAATTCCTCAGCAATGGCCTGAGATGTGTTTAAAATTGTATCGGAACCCTGTAATTTAATTACCTCTGACTTAGTTTTTCCCTCTCCACATGCTACTAATAGCAATAATGATACACCTAATAATATTTTCTTTAACATTTCATAACCTCCTAAAATTATTTATTTCTTATATTTAGAAGTTTACGATATCTGTGTAAAAATCATATTTATTTGGAGTAAAGATCATGTAAAATTAAAATTGCAGTGTAAAGTTATTGTAAAAAAGTAACGTGACCTTGCATCCAAATAAATACAATTTTAGATTTTACAGCCTTTTATCTGGTATATAAATTTGACCTCAAAATTCTATGTTTATATTGCAAACTAATAGCATTTTGTAATGATTTTGAGGGTAAAATTTATAGATAATAAAAAAAAGCTATCTGTTAAGATAACTTTTTTGAAATATTCTATCCTCTAAGTCTTGCAGGAGAATCGATTACCAAGGTAACCGGACCATCATTTAAAAGATCCACCTTCATATCAGCACCAAATTCACCACTTTCTACATGAACTCCTAACTTTTTACATTTCTCTATAAATTCTTCATACATAGGGACAGCCTTTTCTGGTCTGGCAGCATCTATAAATCCTGGTCTTCTTCCCTTTTCACAGTCACCATATAGGGTAAATTGTGAAACTATTAAAAGACTGCCATCTACATCGGTTAAAGAATTATTCATCTTTCCATCCTCATCTTCAAAGATCCTAAGTCCTATGACCTTATTTACCATCCACTCTAATTCCTTCATATTATCATCTACATGGATACCTAATAACAGTAATAATCCATTGTCTATTTTTCCAATTACACTTCCTTCTACTTCTACACTTGCTCTTGAAACTCTCTGTAAAACGACTCTCATATCCTGTTCCTCCTAGTAATTTTTCAAAAATTTATGATTAAATCTATTATTTTTTTATTTTAAATATCTCTTCTAATTTTTTAGCTACTCCATCATCTGTATTATTTCCAATAACTTCTAGATGAGGTAACGTTTCTTTCAATGTCTGGCTGCCGTTTTCCATTATGAATCCTTTCCCTACTAACCCTAACATCTCTAAATCATTTAACCCGTCCCCAAAGGCTATTGTTTCTTCAATTTTGATATCTTCTAATTTTAAAACTTCTACTATGGCAGTTCCTTTAGAGACATCTTTAGCCATTACTTCCAAACAGATAGGAAGAGACATAGTTACATTAAGCTGATCAGGATAAAGTCCCTTGATTTTTTCTTCTAACTGGGACATTACCTCTGGATCTTCATGGAGGTAGAAGAATTTTGTGATTTTAGTATTTTTTAGTTCTTGAAAATTAGCTAAAGTGTAGGTAAATCCAGATTCAGTATGAAACTCTTCGGTCCACTGAGCTTCTTTTTCTGTATACCAATGATCTCCGGCATATAGATTAACATAAATTTCCTCATCTAGTTTAAGATCCATTATCTCCCTTGATATAGACAGGGGAAGATCTCTCGCCAGGATCTCCTTGTTTTCCTCATCATGTACTCTAGCACCATTAGAGGTAATCATAATACTGTCTAAATCTAATATCTTCTTTATAGCTAACACGTCGGTATGGTGTCTTCCGGTTGCAATGAAAAATTTTACCCCGCTATCGATGATAGATTTAATAACTGTTTTAGTATAGTCTGAAATTTTATGTTCTGAATTTAAGAGTGTACCGTCTAAATCAGAAATAACTGCTTTATATTTCATAAGTATGATCTCCTTTTTTTTCTTATTATTATAGCATAGATTGGTCTAAAAAAAATCCAACCTTTAACCTTGTTAAATATAAAAATGAAATCCAAGGAACTCTTAATTTTTTTTAGGAGTTTTTTTGTGGAAAAAATCACTTATTAATGGTATTATTTATCTATTGAATAAAGATTTATAGGGGGATTTATTTTGGATATAGAAAGAATATTAAATAAAGAAAAATTAGATCGAAGTGATTTGATCTACTTAATGAATACAAGTTCAACAGAGGATATAGAAAAAATATTTAAGAAAGCTTATGAAATTAAGTTGGAAAATATCGGGAATAAAGTTTATTATCGTGGACTTATAGAAATTAGTAATGAATGTATTAAAAACTGCCTTTATTGTGGTATTAGAAGAGACAATGATAAAGTTGAAAAATTTAGAATGACCAAAGAACAGATTTTAGAAGGTGCTAAGTGGATATATGAAAATAACTATGCATCCATAGCTATTCAGGCCGGAGAAAGGTGTGATGAAGAATTTGTTAACTTTATTGAGGAAGTTGTAATTGGAATAAAAGAGATTTCAAATAATAAATTGGGAATTACTCTGTCCCTGGGTGAACAAACCTATGAAACATATAAAAGATGGTTCGATGCAGGAGCTCACAGATATTTACTTAGAATAGAGAGCTCTAATAAAGATATGTACGAATCTCTTCATCCAAAAGATCCTCTTCATAATCACGAGACTAGAATAGAGTGCTTAAGGGACCTGAGAAAGGCTGGATACCAGGTAGGGACAGGAGTAATGATTGGATTACCAGGTCAGACTACAGAAGATTTGGTGGATGATATATTGTTTTATGAGAATATGGATATAGATATGATAGGTATGGGGCCTTATATCCTTCATGATGATACACCTATGGGGAAAAAGGAAAAAAATAATATTTTAGATAAGAAAAAAAGAGTTGAATTAGGATTAAAGATGATAGCATTGACGAGAATTTATTTAAAAGATGTTAATATAGCAGCTACTACTGCCCTTCAGGGATTGGACTCTTTAGGTAGAGAGAAGGGGCTAAGGGCAGGAGCTAATATTTTAATGCCTATTACAACGATTAAAGAGCATAAGGCTAAATACCAGCTTTATAATAATAAACCATGTATAGACGATAATGCTGATCAATGTAAAAGCTGTTTGGGTAAGAGAGTCGAAAGTGTTGGAGATGAAATTATTTACAATAATTGGGGAGATTCTCTGCATTTTAAAAAGAAACAGATTAAATAACCTAGTTTAAAAGAAATAAAAAAAAGGAAAGTTAGAGTGTATTAAACTGTACCCTTTGTCAAGGACACTTAAAAAAAGGTCTGGTTAAGATACTGTTAAAAGATGATTTCTGTATTGCGCAGGAGTCATCTTTTTTAGATTCCATTGATATCTATGGTTATTGTAATAATTCATATATTTAAATAGTTCTTTCTTTACATCATCTAATGTTTTTAAGGGCTTTAAATTTATTTCGTCTTTCATATGTCCAAAGAATGATTCCATGGGAGCATTGTCCCAACAGTTTCCTTTTCGCGACATTGATTGGAGAATTTTATTTGATTTCACTAACCTTTGGAACTTAGGATTAGTATAGTGGAAACCTTGATCTGAATGAATAATGCACTCTGGGTGTAGTTTAAACTTTCTTCTAACTAAGCGCTTAACTGTATTTAAAGCAATATCTAGACTGAGGCTATGTGAAACTTCATGAGCTAGTATTTCATTAGTGCTGCTATCTTTTATTGTTGAGAGGTAAGCTCTTTTGCCAACCCCATAAGTTAAATAGCTGAGATCAGTTAAGAGAATTTTTCTAGGAATTCCTTGTTTAAATTCTCTATTCAATATATTTGGGACTGTTGAATGTTCCTTAGTTGCTTTAGCTATGTTTTTATAGGGGTTAGGTTTTCTATGAGGACATATTATTTTGTATTTTTTCATAACTCTTCTTATTTTTTTCAAATTAAAAATAGTATCAAATTCATTCTCTAAAATCATTCTGATACTTCGGGCACCCTTCTTAAAACCTCTTCTATTAAAAGCTTTTAGAATTAATTTTTTGGATTTTAAATCTTGAGCTTCTTTATTATTTCTATTTTTTTCTGAATTAATATAGTTGTAAAAACCAGACCTAGAAACCCCTGCTTGAAAGCATAAAAATTTAATTTTTGATTTTAACTTATATTTTTTAACTATTAATTCAATAGCTTCAAAAATCTCAGTTTTATTTAAGCATCCCCCCTTTCGATCTCGTCTAACTTTTTTAAGAATTCATTTTCTATTTTTAAATACTCAATCTGTGCTTCTAAGCGTTTAATTTTTTCTAAATCTGTTAACTCTCTTTTTAGAGGTCTTCCAGAAGAGGTTTTTCTAGTATCTTTTAAACCCAATTCTCCTTGTTCTTTAAACGCTTTTCTCCAACGGTTACTTGCAGTTTGGATTCTCTTTTTTCCAAGAATCTCAATATCTAAACCAGCTTCCTCAAAAATTATGCGCGAAAGCTTTCCTGTTTTGTATTCATCAATAAATTTCTTCTTAAATTCAAAAGTATATGTAATAGCTTTATTTGAAACTTTAGAAATATTTTTATTTTTAGATAATTTAATAACTTCTATATCTGAAAATACTTTTTTAGACATTAAATTCACTCCTTTAAACTCTTATTAAAAAATTGTATCAAAAAAACCATGAAACTAACACTCTTTTTCAAGTGTCTAGTTTCATGGTTACAGTTTATATCTAGCTTTCCTTTTTTTATTGGTGACTTTGTTTTTTTAAAGGATTTCTTTTTATTACACGGTAAAAATTATTATAGATAAATAAAAAAGCTGCTATTAAAAGCAGCATTGAATTTATTTAAAATGGCGCACCTAATAGGCATTATTTAAACGTAATTCTATTCACTAAACCCCCGTTTTTATTAAGGTCTAATACCGGTATTTTATGCGTTTTTTTGAAAAAAAATACTTTTTGTCCCCAAACTGTCCCCACAGAATAACTATTTTAGGTAGAGTTTTTATGATATAACTTGATTTAATTTTTAACTTCTAGACAATATAATGACGAATAAAAAAATAAACTTCTAGCGCATACGTTAGCGTCTGTATCCACAAAGATAATTAAAAAAGATCCTAATTTTTTTAAGACCTTTTATTATTTTAATTTTAATAGTTCTTCTTTAAAAAAGTCCACAATTTGTGGGCTTTTATCTTTAGAATAAATAGATACCATAGCAAGTATCGTTATGAACCTTTAAGTTTAAACATTTAAATACTTCTTTTTTTAATTAGGCAACAAGTTGTTGCACAATTGTAGATCAATAAAGATAAAAGTTTCTCATGTACTTTTTATTTTAGGATAATGCATTAACTTTTCTAATTTTTAAAAATATAATGAGTTAATTTTCCCTTACCTTTTTTTAAGATAATTTCTTTCTTTCTCATTTCTTCTAGTATTTTTCTTGCTCTAGAATCTTTAACATTTAAAAGTTCTTCTACTTCTTTTTTTGTAACTTGCTCATTTTCTTTTATAAAGTTACTAATTATTTTTTCTTGATTATTTAATATTTTTCCAGTACTTTTGAGTCTTCCAGTACTTTACCAGTACTTTCATTTCTAAATAACCTAACTCCTACAAAATCATTTATCTCTTCTATAAATGGCTCTTTTAACCCTGCTTTTAAACAAGATAATTTAATTCTATTTATTCCACTTCCCCATTGTTCGATGTAGTTTAATTCTTTGAATACTCTGGCAATTACTCTATTCCTTACCTCAGATCTTCCTGTAAAGATATCTTCATTAGTTAACCCGTTAGGCAATCCTCCTGGAGAAACAATTTCTATCTTATTATCATAGATAGCTACCTTGATATCTCTTCCCAGGTTGCTATAATCTCTATGGACAATGGCATTAATTAATGTTTCTCTTATCGCTACCTCTGGAATTTCATAGGTATCTACCCTTTGGAGACCTTTAATGTCGCCTCTAAGGTTCAAATGATTTTTTATAAATATTTCTATATTTTCTAGTTGAGTAAATAAATCTTCACTGTATTCTTTTTTATCTAAAAATACCTCCATAGTGTTTCCTTTAAATCGGCTGCACTTTGTGGAGACATTTTCTAAAATACCAAGTATTATTAGAAGACCATTAGTTGGATATTTATTACCGTTTTCAATTTTAATTAATTTTAGTGTCAACAATTTTTCTTCTGTGAGTTCTTTTTTGAATTCGGTAAAGACTTTCTTTAAAGGTGATAAATTTAAAGAGTCAAGTTTATAATCATAATTAATATCTTCATCAAAGGTAATATTTCTTCTCTGTTTTTCTAATTCTATTATATTTTCAAAACTAGCTTTTCTGTTAGTCGCTCCTAATTTTATTTCATCTTCTAATTTCAATTTTTTTCACCTTCTATTTTTTATTTTCATAAATTTATACTCTAATTATAACATAAATAAAAATAAAGAATCCTCAAAATTGAGACCCCTCTAAACAAATTATTATTTGTTTTGACAAAGAAAAAAGGTCAGGGTAACTAATCCTGACCACATGAGCGGCTAAAAATAAATTACTATTTTCTAAAAAATAAAATCAAAGCTATTACTAGCAATGAAAATATATATTCTTTAGGTAATAGTTTTAATATTTCTAGTAAAAATACATATAGATGCTTCAAAAATTCACCTCCTTTAAAAGGTGTTAAACAAAAGGTGTGTCTAAGACCAATTGTTTACAGGCTACAAATAGCCACTCATATTAATTTTATCATACAGAAGATAAAATTAATATAAAAAAAAAAAAGCCAACTAGTTAGGTTGGCTTTTTCATAGACACTTATATTTTTGAAAACATCTATATTTATGTACATTTCAATTATATAGAAATATTTACAAAAAGTCAAACTATCGTAACAAATAAGAATTTGTTTGTAGATTTAATGATTGTTTCAATTTTAAAAATTAATTTAAAAAGATCCTAAATTTTTTAGGATCTTTCTTTTATTTTAGAGGCTTCAAGTAATGTAGTAAGTGCTGTGCAATTTAATTACCCTATATTCATTTTCATTGAGACTTTTTTGCTTAAAGTTTACTTCCTACTATACTAAGTTTATCTTCCTATTTATTAAAATATCTCATGATAAAATAAAATTTAATAAAAAGAGTGAAAAGGAAAATCCATTTAGTTTTGTATAAATCAAATAATAAAAAATACAATAGATGTATCAAGAAGAAAATGGAGGAACTGCTAATGACATTCCACAATATGACTACATCAATTAAAAAAGAGGAGCTTACAAGCCTTTATAATCATAGCAATTTTACATGATGGGGGGATAGGGATACCTGATCTTATACTAAATAAGGTTGAAAGATTGACAGAAGAAGAAATCAAAGGAAAATTATAACTGTCTGGCAGGAGTGTATGTAAATTTAAAAAAATAAATAACACATGGAGTTAACTATGAAAAATTTAAACTATCAAAAGATTAAATATAAATTAAAATATATATTAATTATTTTTATTCCTATAATTATTATTGGGATTTCTGTTCTGTTAACAATTAAGTCTAAAAATAACGAAGATACTTTGAAAAGAATTAAAGCTATTGAAATAATAGAAGTACAAAAAATACATAATATTTTATTAGATGACGTGTTAAGTGTCTCATCAGATTTAATGTATTTATCTCAAAATTTTCAGTTTAATAAATATTTGAATGGTCAGATAAAAGATTTAAATGGTATAGAAGAAGATTTTTTATTGTTCTCAAAGAATAAAAAAACATATAGTCAAATTAGATATATAGATGAAAGTGGTATGGAAATAGTTAGAATTAATTACAACAAAGGAGATCCTTATATAGTAAAAAAAGAAAATTTACAAAATAAAGTTAATAGATATTACTTCAAAGATACTATTATTTTAGATGAAAAAAAAATTTTTTTATCTAAATTTGATCTTAATATAGAAAATGGCAGTATAGAGTTCCCTTATAACCCTACTCTAAGGTTTGCAACACCTGTATTTGATTCCGAGGGAAGAAGAAAAGGAATCGTTATCATAAATTATTTTGGTGAAGAATTGTTGGACAATATTAATAAAAAACTTCAAATTCAAGAGGACGCATTACCTTTTTTAATAGATGAGAACTCATATTATTTAAAATCAGTAGAAAAATACAAAGAATGGGGATTTATGCTTGAAGATAGAAAAGATCTTAATTTTAAAAATGATTCTCCAGAAGTATGGAAACAAATCCAAAAAAATAATTCTGGTAGTGTCTATCAAAATAAGATTTTATACACTTATAATAAGATTTATCCAAATAAAACAAATAATAAAAATTATTATTGGATAATCTTTACAAAAGCACATGTTTCAAAATATGAACATGAAAATAATTTTATTTTTTTTCAAAGGGTATTATTCTTAACCATTATAGCTTTACTATTGTCTATTATATATTCAAATTCTAAATACTATAAATATGAACATTCTAGAGCATTGCTAAAAAAAAAGGAAGAATTAAATAAAAAATAATCACTTTAAACCTCTAATTAATGATAGATACTTTAAATTAAAAGAAAAGCTCCCAAATTGGGAGCTTTTTAAATGTCTATATAAGTTTACACCATTTTAGGGGGATAGCGTGTGGTGCAACAGCCCCTATATAGATGATCAACATAAGATGTATTTAAATAGGGGGATATACCGCAAAAGATGGCTAATTATGAAAATAGATGATCAACATAAGATGTATTTAAATTTTAGAAAGTCTGCTATAACTGCCTTGGTCTCCCTGAATAGATGATTAACGTAAGACGTATTCAAATAGTAATAGATTTTAATGAAAAAAGTGAACTCAGTGAGTTCATAATTTAGTTAAAATTAGATAGATTCTAGTTTTTAATTTTTATAATGAAGGCTAAACCTTATAGGTGGTATTAAATTAACTGAGAATGACTTATTTTCTTTGAATTTATTGAGATTGAAGAGAGTGTAAGCAGAACATTAATTCTAAATAATAACTCTTCCTTCTTATAGTTTCTCTTCTACAAAAGAAACTGAGGAAAGGTATGAAAGTAAAGGTAGAGAAATTCAAGAAAATTTAGGGGAATATATTCCTGAAGGTATGGGTTTGAAAGGAAAAAAGGGAAGACCTCCCAAGATGGAGAAGTTTTTTATTTTCTTGAGAGCTTCTGAACATAGCCAGAATACCCTGAAAACCTATAAATCAGCCATAAAGTTTTGGAATGGGGTAGCAAGATCCAACAACAAAACTATCTATAATCTAAATATCGAGGAACTGGAGAAAGGGATCATGTCAAAGGATCTCAATACCAAGAGAAAATTAGTATCCGCACTAAAGCAGCTAGGGAAATGGTATCTTAGGAGTGACTATCCAAAACTATACATAGAACTAAATAAACTGGTAATCATAGGACATAAAAGTAGAATACCTGCAACTAAGAGTGAGAAGGAATTTATTGAGATAAAAAATCATGCTAAGGAACTTATAGGCAAGGGAAAAAGAGAGGGAATATGGCTAGCATTGATGCTCACTTGTGGTTTGAGAATCAGTGAGATACAAACTGTAGAAGCTGAAGATGGGCAGATAAAGGTAATTGGAAAGAGAAATAAACAGAGGATAGTTCCGACTTCAGACTGGATATTAAAAGGGTTGAAAGATCTAAAAGATACCGGAAGAGGAGGATATAAGAAGCCTAGGGGAATAGTCGATCGAGGTTTGAGGAGGATGGGATATACCCATCTGCATTCTCTCCGACATACCTATGCTACTATTCTATTGAAAAGAGGATTACCCCTCAATCAAATCCAGAAATTACTGGGGCACAGTGATATATCCACTACGACTATCTATGCTCAGACTGAGGTGCCGAAGAATGTGGCGGAGTTATTGGAGAAGGATTCCTAAAGAATAACCTAAAAAATAGAAAGAAGAATATGAAATTATTGATATTCAATTTATTAAGTTTATAGTTGACTTTGAAACATTAGTATAATAATATTATATAGAAAATATATATATAAGGAGAGTGAGAATGAAAAAATTATTTAAATTATTTATCTTTATTGTACTGACTACAGGAATTTTTGGAGCTTCTATACCTAAAAATGGTAAGGATTATGTACTCAGTAAAGTTATTAAGGTAAAAGGTAGACAAGGAATAGCTGCGGATAAAAATTATTATTATGTTTCAAGTAGTAAAGCTCTTTATAAATATACTAAAGATGGAAAACTTGTTTCAGAAAATTTGAATCCTTTTACGAAGCTAGAAAAAGCAGCAAACCACTTTGGAGATATTGATATTTATAACAACGAAATTTATACAGGTATTGAAATTTTTGATTTTGGAGTGAGTAAAAATATACAAATAGCAGTGTATGATGCCAAAACTTTAAAATATAAATACTCTATTCCTTGGAATGCTGAATCTGGACAAGTGGAAGTATGTGGTTTAACGGTTGATAGAGTTAACGGGAAAGTGTGGATGGCAGATTGGACTAAAGGAAGATATTTATATTCATATGATATCAAAACAAAAGAATATGAAAGGAAAGTTCATTTAAGGCCAGATCCACAATATACACAAGGAATATTTTATATTAATGGCAAAATATTGATTGCTGCTGATGACGGAGATGCAGATTATAATGAATCTGATAATATTTACATATCAGATTTTTCTAATCCATCAGATACGGCAACATATGTTTCTCTATATAGAGAAATGAATGATTTTATAAGAGCTGGAGAAATAGAAGGATTATCAATTGATCCCACAAACTCTGATTTATTAGTTGTCGCTAATAGAGGAACTAAAATTGATAGAGGTATGCCTGTTGGTTTTTATAAAGGGTATGATAAAGAAATTTCTGAATTATATATTTATAAAAAAAATAAATAAAAATTTGTATAAATCTAAATTTTTTAGAAGCTTCAAGGTATAAATATAAGGGCTTAGGTTTTAAAAGAGTTTAGAAAGGAAATGAGAGCCTCAAAAAAATCAAGGTTTATTACGGAGCGACCTTTTTCCTTAAAGATAGGTTTTGAATTAAAAAAAGTGTACCCGTAAAGGGCATCACCAAAGTATCTAGAAATTTATTATCATAAATTAAGAACTTTAAGAGGGGCTGTTGCAAGTTTTGTGTAAACTCTAAAAATCAATGTAAAATTTCTATAAAATGGAGAGGTATAATTACTTTAATTATTACTTCTCCTTTTTGGGGTCCCGTCAGGAAAATGTGGATTTACAACGCTAAGGAATTTGTCCTGACGAGGAACGCCTTTAATATCAGGCTTAAGGCAAATTCAACTCTCTTAAAACTTCTATAGAAGTCCCCTCATTTGAATTAAATGTGTATTCACCTAAAAAGTTTATATGTTCCCACCCCATTGGAGATATATTGGAGAGTAGTTCTTCATTAAAATCACCAATTTCTTTCTTGTATTCAACAGCTTTTTCAAGGTAAAGTGTTTATGGCATTTATTAGGATATTAAGAGGACTAGCTCTTTGAAGCTGATTTTCTAAAGTCCTTTCCCTTAGTTCACCTTGTTTTCCAAAGAAAATAGCTCTAGCAAGTCCATTCATAGCTTCCCCTTTATTGAGACCTTTCTGTATTTTTCTTCTCAACTCTTCACTTGAAAGATAATCTAAAATAAATATAGTCTTTTCGATTTTACCCATTTCTCTAAGTGCGGTAGAAAGACCGTTCTGCCTTGAATAAGAACCTATTTTACTAAGAATTAAGGATGCCAGAACAGTCCCTTCACGGATGGAGGCTGCAAGCCTCAATACATCGTCATAATTTTCTTTTATTACCTTTTCATTTATTTTTCCACGAAACATTAAATTTAAACCTTTGTAATCATCAACAGTACTAAGGGTAAATAGCTTAACGTCTGCTAAATCTCTTATTCTAGGAGCAAATCTAAATCCTAAGAGCTGAGTAAGTCCAAAAACTTGATCGGTATAACCAGCTGTATCTGTATAGTGTTCCTGTATAGCCACGCTCCGTTTTTTCCGAATTTTTTCACCAAAGTCTAGTTTTAGTCAAAAAAATCAAGTGTTAGCTTCGAACTGAAGTTATCGCTTGATTTTATTGACTTAGAGCTATGTAACTGTAGATGGTGGATATTGGCGACGTGATACTTTATACGAATCGTGAAAACAAACTCTAATTCTAGCTAAACTTGGGGCTAGGGTTAGAAGTCTGCTCAGATCCTCATTACCGAATTGTGAAAACCTAGGAAACACAAGGTTTTCTAGTTTCTAATTAATTATCGTCATTGAACTCATCCAAATTATTTTCATCTCGAGTTCTATTGTCACTACCACCAGTCCACATATCAAAAAATGCAAATACTATAGCAATGCATCCTAATACCAACAACATTGTTATTATGATCATCCCCTCCATTAGATTCTTTTATTACAACTGATTTACCATGCTCTGTTTAGGGTCAACTATCCAAATCCTTACACTGAGCTTTTGCATCTTCTTCTCTTTCTTGTTTCAATAAATCTAACTCTTCCCAGAATTTTTCATATCCTCTAACTAATTTAATACAAACTCCTTGCTCCCCTACTTCAGCAATTCCATCAACAACATTTAAATTCAAAAATTTCTCATACTCTTCATCAGCATACCAGACTATGGCTTATCTTGAGCAAATCAATGGATTAGATCGAAATGCTCTTTTAGAATGTAAATTTATAAATGGATATTTGGAATTAGTGCTTAAAGGATATTAGGTAACAGAATTCTTAGAATCTGATTTAATTGTTACAACAGAATCAAGTTTTGTACCACTATAATCACATAAGAATCCTAGAGCCACTCCTAGGATTAAACCAGGGATAACCTGTTCCCAGTGTCCACCAGCAGCAAATGTTGAAAAACTACCAATAAAGGTACCAGGAATAAATGCAAACAACTTAAGTCCTCCTTGAATGCACATAATGAAGGTAACAATTGCAGTAAGGGTAGCACTTGAGTATTCACCAGGAAAGTAATTGGAAAGTTGAAAGATGACAACAGCCCATAATACACCACTAAGAGTAGAAAATAATGCTTTTGGAACACCATTGTCACTACATCCTCCTGCAGCAAAAAAAGCTGTACAACCTGCAAAACCAATCCAAGTAGGGATGTTTAGAGCATTACCAATTAATATCCAAATTCCACACAATATACCTGTGGTTAAAGATAAGGAAAATAATTTTTTCATTGTTCACCCCCCTATTTTAAAAATATTAAAGGCTAATTTCTCTGTTTTCATTTTCATTTTTGAATTTTATTTCACCTTTACTAATACATTTAACAGGACATACTAATGAACATAAATGACATCCTACACATTTATCTTTATCAACAGAAACTTCTCTGTTTTCTTTGTCCCAAGAAATAGCTTGATGTCCACCATCGTAACATGAAATATAACACCTTCCACATTTTATACATTCATCTTTGTTTATTTCAGGATAAACAATATATCCTCTATCAAGATCTTCAGCAGGGATAATATTATCAATTGCTTTTCCTACTAAATCTTCAAGTTTATCTATGTTTTTTTCTTCCATATAATGAGAAAGACCACTTATTAAATCTTCTACTATTCTATAACCGTATTGCATAATTGATGTAGTTACTTGTAGAGTTTCACATCCTAGAAGAATAAATTCTAAGGCGTCTTCCCAAGTTTCTATACCACCGATACCACTTATAGGAGCATCTTTAGTTTTTTCATTTGTTTTTAATTCATGTATAAATCTAAGAGCTATAGGTTTTACAGCCTTTCCAGAATATCCAGAAACAGATGATTTACCATTTACAATCGGTAATCCTATTTGTTTTTCAAGATCTACTCCAACAATTGATTTAACTGTATTAATAGTAGCAATTCCTGTAGCTCCACCTTGCATAGAAGCATATGCTGGTTCTACCATGTTACCTATGTTTGGAGTCATTTTTGCAAGAAATGGTAAATTACTTCCTCTTCTTACTGCTTGGCAGTATTTTTTAACTAATTCAGGATTTTGACCAACGTCAGAACCCATTGCGTGACTTGTCATTTGTGGACATGAGAAATTACATTCAATCATATCTGCACCTATTTCAGTAACTAGACGTGCAAGGTCTTCCCATTCTTTTTCGTTTTGACCCATGATAGATGCAATAAGAACTTTATTAGGATAATCTTCTTTTAGTTTTTTCATTGCAGCTAAGTTTTCTTCCAAAGAATGTTCAGCTATTTGTTCCATATTCTTGAATCCAACAAAAGGGGCTCTTTCTTTTTGTAGTTCAGCAAATCTTGGAGAAACTTCGTTTGCTATAAAGAAACCTACAGTCTTAAAAACTATACCTCCCCAACCACTTTCTAAAGCTTTTGAACACATTTCATAACAGTTTCCTACTGGAGAAGAAGAAAGAAGGAATGGATTTTCAAATTTTACGCCCATAAATTCTATTGATAAGTCTTTTTTTAACATTATTTTACACCTCCTAAAAATTCAATTATGCTTTTTGCGTTTTCTTTACCTCTTTTTATTGCCCAAACAACCGTTTTATCTCCTTCAGCAATATCTCCTGCAAAGAAAATATTAGATTCTTTTTTAGATCTTACACTTGAATCAAGATTACTTTCTTGACCAATAGCAACAATTATTTTATCACAATAAGTTTCTATTTTATCTTTACTATCTGTACCTTTGAATATAATTTTATCTGCTTCTATCAATTCAGGTATAAATCCACCAATAATTTGAATATTTAATTCCTTTGCAATTCTCAATTCTTCTTCACTTGCAGGAAGTTTGTCAAGAGTTTCTAAAGCTATTACTTTAACAGTTTCAGCTCCTAATAATTTTGCAGAACAAGCAGCATCAAGAGCAACGTCTCCTCCACCTACAACTACAACATTTTTTCCAATATCATTTTTTTGTTGTTTTTTAATTCTTGCTAAAAATTCAACAGCAATCTCTACATTTTCTTTCCCTTCAAAAATAGGTAAAGTTCTTCCGGTATTATTTCCTGTAGCAAATAATATACTCTTAAAGCCTTCTTTTTCAAGGGATTCTAAAGTTATATCTTTACCAAATTCAGAATTAAGAATAAATTCTACACCTTGTTCTTTTATGAAATTGATTTCATGGTCTAAAATTTCTTCTCCTAATCTATATTCAGGAATTCCATATCTTAACCATCCACCAAGTTTTTCAGATTTTTCAAATATAGTTGCTTTATATCCTTCTTTTGCAAGTTCTGATGCAGTAGTTAATCCAGCAGGACCAGAACCTATGATAGCTACTTTTTCTTTTGTTAAAGGAGTTTTTTTAATAAAATTAAGATTAAGTTTTCTTTCGTATTCAGTTAAGAATCTTTGAATTTTACCTATTTCAACAGGTTTATCAATACCTGATCTGCTACAGCCTTTTTTACAATATGATTCTGTAGGACAGACGTGTGCACAGACACCACCTAATATATTATTTTCTCTAATTCTTTCTACTGCACCTTTTAAGTTTCTGAAATATAGTGATCTAATAAATTTATCAGGTGATGTACCTGCAGGGCATTCTGATGAGCAAGGAGCGTCTTCACAAAGCAGACATCTTCCAGCTTCTTCGATTACTACCAAAGGAGATAGTGTATTTTCAAATTCTTCTTCATATTTTTTCATTTGATTCCTCCTATTCTTGAATATTTTTCATAAACTTTTCACTGCGCAGTAAAAATATGTTTATTTTTTAAGTGAATTGATAGTATGAATATACTTTATTAATATGATATAGTCAAATAATTTTAATGAAAATTTAATAAAAATTTAATTGTAATTTTTTAAAATAATTGATAATTTTAATAGTCTCATAAATATTATCAAAACTATTGTCAAAATCTGTGTATCAAAAATATGGATTTTAGAGGCTATAAGACTTGTAAAATCTATCAGGTGTGGTAAAGTTAAGGCATTTTTAATTTTATAGAAAATAAATTCATATAATAGAAATAATGGGGTAGCAAAAGGGTTTAAAGAAGTTGGGAGAATCTTAAAAACTAAATACATATTAGAATACTACACTAAAAAGGAACTTTTTAAATTTTTTTAGAGATTAAAAAAACAAAGTTCCAAGGATTTCGCCCTTGATACGGGCTACCTTGATGCTACGATTATTAAAATTGATTCTAATTTGTAGAATAAATTTTAAATGTAGGAAAGAAAAGCTAACGGAAAAATTCAAGAAGGTTTCTTACTCTTCCTTTTTATGGTTTCTCGATTGACGAGTACGAAATTTTCTTATAGTTATAAAAAAATTACGATGTCAAAGAGAAACCGAAGCTAAAACCATTTTGTCTGAATAAGTAATACACGATCGTTATTGTAGGAACATTACTACTGAAGCCGGACGACTACAAACTTCGAATAGAAAAATATCTAAAAAAATATAAAAATCTTTTTTGTAAGGGGTTTCTAGGTGTAAACATAAGAGGATAAGTTTCGAAAGGGCTTAGAAGGGGAATGAGAGCCTCAAAAAAATCAAGGTTTATTGCGGAGCGACCTTTTTGCTTAAACATCGGTTTTGAATTTTAAAAATGTACCCGTAAAGGGCATCACCAAAGTATCTAGAAATTTATTATCATAAATTAAGAACTTTGAGAAGAAAAAGAGTAGATGCTATCTTCATTCATCTGCTCTTTTTTGATTGTTTTTAAGTTTTTAAGTCTAAAACTATAATATTAGACTATAAAAAAGGATATCCGAGACCGCTTATCCCTGCCAGGCTTCGAGGATCGCTTCTTCAGGGAATGAACTGCGTGTTCTTCTACCCAGAGGGTCATTGGATGGCAGAGATGGTCGAGGTTCACCCAATCCTGTACTTATTGACTCAGCAAAGTGCTACCCCATATGGATCGCACTCTACAAGGGAAGGGGGAAGAAAAAAAATTTCTTTTTAAGTTTCTAGATATTTTTTTCTTATTTATACCTAGGGAAGATTTTTTTATTATAACTCTAATTAAGAACGATTATAACCTTGCTCTTCATACTCACGAAATTCCTCGGGGATTTCTTCTATCTTTACATTTTTTATTATTTTTATAAGATTGGATGTTTTGAGTTTTTCTGTAGTTTGAGCACTACTACTTTTACTTTCATATCCAAAAATAAATAAGTTAATTATTAAAAATAAATATTTCATATATCCTCCATTTATACTGTTATTATTACTTATAATTATCAAAATTTAATAACTGTCTGGCCTTCAAGAACTTCATATGTCTCTAAATAAATTACCTATTCATCGTTTTCATCTTTCATAGTTTCTAAAATAACAGTATCTCCTTCAGATCCTACACTAATAGTGGTAGAGCTCTGCCCAGCTCCCCAGCTCTGGCTTATAGACCAGTTCATCGTTCCTGATGCTGTTACAATGTCTTGGTATAAAGAAGTTACTTTATTTGTATTTAGTTCAAAAAAGTCATTCCAATCTGCAACAGGAACTTCTAAGAAGTCATCTTCCTTATTATTTGAAGCCATGGTATTCCACTGCTCTATCTTGCTAACATCTACTTGAGTATATATTCCTGTATTAAAATCTTCAAAACTTGAATTACTTATATATTCTCCTTGATCATTGATTTCCATTGCCTCTATATTGCAGACATCTTGTAAATTTTGTAAATCTGTTATTGTAACTGTCTGATTGTCATTCCAAATTTCATATTTTGAATCCCCAGTATAGGCACCATTAGGCAGGTTAGCATAGATTTCTCCTTCCTCCTTAATATAGTACCATCCACCACTATTATCTCTAACAGAAACTACTTTATCTGTTTCTCCATATGAATTACTATCAGATGAAAAAGGTTCTGTAGGATGGATATCAAATTTATTCAATAAATTTATATCGTTGGAAACTAAATCAGGGAATTCAAAAGAAATATTACTTTCAATGGAAAGTTTGGACCTGATCAATCCTAATTTATGCTGAACCTTTGCCACCTTCCCTTTATTTAATACTTTTCGAAGCTTTGGGATAGCCGTCACAGCCAAAACACCTATAATAGCAAGAACTATTAATAGTTCTATTAAAGTAAAACCATTTTTTTTATTCATAAAATCACATCCTTAATATATATTTATTATTTATTAAGTAAAATCCTTTTATTTTATAGGTATATGGATTAAATCTGATAAGTTTTTTGATTTTCACCGATTTTTTTTATCTGTGAGAATCCATTTAAATCAGATCTAATCTGCATTCTATTAGTTTTATTTTAGAAACAGTTCTGGGGAAGCTGTATGACTATAAAAGAGGATATCCGAAACCACTTATCCCTGCCATACTCCAAGGATCGCTCCTTCAGGAAATGAACTTCGTGTTCTTCTAACCAGAGGGTCTATGGGTGGCAGAGATGGTTGAGGACCCCCAATCCTGTACTTATTGACTCAGCAAAGTGCTGCCCGATATGGATCGCACTCTACAGATGAAGGGGGAATATCCGATAAAACCCAACTAAGAAGTAAAAAGAGAAAAAAAATAAAACTTTATACCCGTAAAGGGCATCACCAAAATACTAGAAATTTACGCTGTAAATTAAGAATTTTGCGAAGGTGGGGATAAACAGGAGATTCCATCCAGGAGGGGTGGGGAAGGGTTTGAAATTTTTCAAAGAATCGCTATGGGGAGCTTATGAGGTGCCTGTACTTTCGGCCCTAGTGACGCAAGTAGCTTATTCCTACCTAATATTATATAGAAAGGTGGAATAAGCTATAAAATATAATAGTCACAGGGCTATCCCTACTATCTACACCGAGCGAGGGCGGACGAGCTGAATCCCCCATATGAGTATCCCCTCACGAACGCTACCGATTTTAGAGGGGGTAGCCAAGGGGAGTGTGAGGGGAACGGCGAGGGGGGATGAAGTAAGCTCCCCTCGGCTGGAGATCCTCCGAGTCTGTCTCCAATAAGGAGGTCAGAAGAAAGCGGATATTTGGTCGTACAGAAGCTGGTCTCCAGCCGATCTTTTTGAGAATCGCCCGGGAATGAAAGAAGAATATTGGATATCCGTCTGAATATAGGAATAGATGATTTTGAAAGTAGGAGAAAAAAGAGCCCTTGAAGCATTAATGCTTCAAGGGCTCTTTTTTTAGTTAAGTTTAATTAGAAGTTTAAATTTTATACATGTAAGTATCTCTGTGAGTATCCCTTCTTCCTCTCCCTGCATTTTTATTAGCTAAAGTGATACTAAAGAGTAATAAGACACCTATAAATATTAACCATTTTTTTCATTTTTTCCCCCTTTAAATTTATAATTGTATTTTCTGAATAAGAAGATTAGCTTCGTATTCTAAAGAATTTTTTATATAAAATTTTAATATATACATAGAAAAATCGTAACACATCATTTCTTTTGGTATTTCACAAATTATTTTTATTAATTCCTGCTGTTTTAATGGCTGATGACCATAAAGTAAAACAAGTTGTTTTATGGAGTCTAAATATTTAGTGGGATTAAAGTGATGATGCTTAAGATCTAAAGGGAATGAAATTTCCTTTTCAAATGCAACAATGGCTTTCTTTGTTTCTCCTAAATATAGGTAGGATAACCCTAAATTCCAATAAGTTTGATACAAAGCTTTGTTTTTTAATTTTTTAAGTATATTTTCCAGTTTATTAACAGTAATTTTTACTAGTATTTCATTTTTCATTTTTTTAGCACAAGAAATGATGTTAGTATAACAAACTTCCAACTCATGATAATTTGATGGATCACTCACACTTTTTTTAAAGTGTTCAATAGCTTTCTCATATTCTCCTAAGTTTTGATAACAAATACCTAAATTATTGTAGGAGTGGTAGTAGTGTTTTGTAATCTCTGGCATATCAATGATAATTTTAAAAAAAGGGATAGCTTTACCCCATTTTTTAGTTTTCAAAAGATTTACACCAGTATTATAAGTTAAAAGAGCTTTTGTTTTAAATGGAGCTATATTAATTTTATTTTTATATTTCAGATGTATTTCATAGACAATTTGAGCTTTTTCTAATCTAGTTATTTCAATTAAGACAGAATAGAATAGAGCGGAGCAAGAGAAATGATTTAATAGATCATAATAGATATTTAAAGCTTTTTCTTTCCTCCCCATCTTTTGATTATATTTGGCTATAATATATCGATATTTACAGCTGTGAACTTCTTTCTCACGTCCAAATAATTCTATTTCTTCTTGTTTTTCTTTGGAATAGATACTTTTATTTATAAGACTTTCAACAATTAGTTGATCTAGTTCCTCCTGAGGACTAATCCATAATTCTTTTATAGTAACAACTTTATTTATATTTCTTTCTTGAAAAATTCTATTAAAAGAATCAACCAACAAGGGGATATGTTTTTCTTTAAAAAAATTATGACCTCTTTTTATTTTAGAAAGATATGTTGAACTAAGTCTTTGCCTTGAAAGTTCTTTTAAAGTTATTTTATGTTCTTTTGCTAGTTCAAATATTTTTTGCACGATAATCCCTCCCTATTTAGTATTAAGAGTATATCTTTAAAATTCAATTTATCAAAAAAACTTTAAAATAGGTGAAAAAATGAATAAAATAGTCCTTTAAAATTCATTTTTTGTCTATTTTTCAATTTTTTTTGATATTTCAGAAAAGCCCAGTATATATATTATAGCAATGAAAAATATTTAGTTTTTTATTGATTAAAAAGGGGAGGAGAATATGAATTTTTTACTATATTTAATATCATCAGTTACATCAATTGTAGGTTCGGGGATGCAGTCAGTTGTTATTCCACTATATATTTTAAAAGTCACAGGGTCAGGCCTAGAGATGGGAAAAGCTGCCAGTGTATTTTTAGTTCTAAGTCTTATTACCGGTCCAATAATGGGAATAGTAGCAGATAAATTCAATAGAAAACACCTATTAATAATATGTGATTTTTTGTCTTTTATAACAATATCAATTCTACTTCTCAGTGGAAGAACTAGCACTTCTTCTATAATTCTTATGCAAGGAGTTCTGGTTGTTATTTCAAGATGTTTTTCATCTGCATCTTCGGCAATTTTTTCAGAATTAGATTCTATAAAAAAAGTTGAAAGAAATAACAATATCTATAGTGGAGTAATCACCTTTACACAAATATTTACTCCAATTTTAGGAGTTGCTTTGTATGGATTTATGAAAATAGAATTAATCTTTCTTTTAAACGCAATAACTTTTTTAATTTCAGGATTCTCTGAATTTTTTATACAGTATACTCCTAGTGAAAAAAGAAAAGAGATCAAGATTCAAAGTGTTAAAAGTGTCATAGCATCCTATGCTCCTGTTGTAAAATATTTAAAGGAAAAAGATGAAATCTTAGGGGTTTCAGGGTATATTATTGTTCTAAATTTCTTTTTTAATCCTGTGACAACGATTGTATTTTCATACTTTATCTTACAAGAATTAAACTTAAAACCTTCATATATAGGTTATTTACAGAGTGTATTTGTTATTGGTCTTTTATTAGGTAATATTATCATTGGTAAATTTTTAAAAACAATTGAATTTAGAGAAAAAATAACTTATTTTTTGATGATTCAACTAATGATTTTAGCATTATTTATAAATATGGATCTGTATATTCCTAATCCATATTTTATTTATATAAATGGATTTCTTATCTTGATGCTTGGTATTTTTAATAGTTTAGTCAATGTTCCATTTTTATCTTATCTACAAAAAACCGTAGACTGTGATATTAAAGGGAGGTTTTTCTCATTATTGGATACAATGGTTAGATCTGTAGTTCCTTTTGGTTTAATAATTTTTGGTCTTTTGATAGATTATAAATTCAATATAAGATCTGTTGTTACTATGGGATCAATCACATTAACAATAGCAACCTATTTATTCTTTGGAAAAACTAAAGCAGGAAAAAAGTTTGTAAATAAATCAATTGCTAATTAATTGTAACGAATAGGAGGAGAGGAAGATTTTTAATAAAAAATTATTAAGAAATTCAAATTTTATGTTGTTAATTGTAGGTCGGTTTGTTTCGATTTTTGGGACATATATTCAAAACTTTTCATTATCACTATATGTACTTCACAAGACTGGAGATGCTGCATTATTTGCGTCTACGATAGCAGTATCTTTTATACCTAGAATTATTTTAGGGCCATTTGCAGGAGTATTGGCAGATAAGTTTAATAAGAAAAAAATTATGGTTACCTTAGATTTTATAAGTGGAGGAGTAATAGCCATCTACTCTTTGATATTTTTTTTTAAAGGAGAGTTTTCAATCTTTGATATCTATGTTATCCAAATAACGCTTTCTCTTCTTAATGTAATGTTTGCTCCTGCCTCAATGGGAGTATTACCTGTAATTATAGAAAAAAGCGAAAGAAAAAATGCCAATAGTTTAAACTCATTTTTATCTTCAGGTTTGGAGTTTATTACTCCGTTAATTGCAGGATTCACATACAGCTTTGGATTACTTCCTATAATGATGTTTAATAGTTTAAGCTTTGTTATATCAGGAATAAGTGAGATATTCATAAAACTTCCTGTGAGTAAGAGAGGAAAAAGTAAACTTGATGTAAAAAGTTTATTAGTAGATCTAAAGGAAGGTGTAGTTATTTTAGGTAAGGATAGATCTATATTAGGTCTTATATTTATAGGATGCGGCTTAAACCTATTGATAGGACCTCTTTTCTCCATTGCTTTTCCGTATATATTAAAAACACAACTATTAGTTGATGATAGAACTTTTGGAATTGTTCTATCCATAATGATCAGTGCTATGGTTATCTCTCCATTTATAGCCAGCAATATATTAAAGAAAGTTAGTATCAATACACTACTAAAAAAAATTTATCTATTAATAATAATTATGACAATCGCTTGTGGTGGAATCTTTTTAGGAACATCAAATTTCTTAGTTCTTATAATTTCACTGACTATATTTGGATTTTTAGTAGCAGGGTTGATAAATATTCTTGGAATATGTCTAGTAGGAAGTTTTCAAGATATAGTTCCAGAAGAGTATTACGGCCGAATAGGAGCTCTATTTAATAGTTCCATGGATATAGCCACACCCTTAGGTCAATTGCTGATAGGGTTTATATTAGCAGGGGGGAATTCTGCATCACTTTTTATTATTACCGGTATATTACTATCTACTTATCTTATAGTTTTTAGATGGTTAACAAAAGAAAATAAAAATAAGTATAGAAGTGTATAATTTATACTAAAATTATCTTGTAGGTATAGGGAGGAATAAAAATGAGAAACTATTGGTTATATTTTTGGTGTAGGATCGCGTCAATACTAGGAGGATCGCTCCAAAATGCTATTATTCCTATCGTTATACTAGAGGGGACCAGGTCCGGAGGAACACTGGGTTCTGTTTTAGGTATACAGGAAGTTTTGCTCTTATTGACTTCATTTGTAGCAGGGTATATAGCGGATAAATTTAATAGAAAATATATAATGATTATTTGTGATCTGATAAATGCAGGGTTATTAGGTGGATATATATTTTTAGCAGAAGGAGACATCAACTATCTTTTTGCTCTTATTTTTATACAAAATTCAGTGAATAAACTTTTCTTTGCAGCCTCCGGAACTATTTTTAGTCAAATTGTGAAGAGTAAAGACTTGTTAAAAAGAAAATCATTGATGAAAACTGTGGTCAGGATTATAAATATATCTGCTCCTCCTGTAGGAATTTTCCTCTATACGAAACTAGGATTAAACTTTATTTTAACTATCAATCTATTATCATTTTTAATCTCTGGAATTTTAGAGTTTTTTATTAGATATAAGTCACATCTGACAAAATCAAAGAATAAAGAAAGGGTAAATATTATTAAAGAGTATAAGGAACCATTGGTATATATCAAAAATGCTAATTCGAGCTTTAAAGGACTTATGTTGTTTATGTTATCTGTAAACTTCTTTTTTAATCCTATAATATCGGTTGTTTTTCCATTTATTATCACCAGCTATCTAAAACTTCCAGTAATATTTCTAGGATATACAATGTCTAGTGTTGCAATAGGATATATTATAGGAGGAGGGATTTTAGCTAAATATCCTGAAAAATTTGAATTAGGAGGGAAGCTATGGAAAAAGATGGTTATAATTAATTTTATAGTTTTAGCAGGAATTCCTATTTCACTATATGTTTTTAGTAATAATTTACTGTTGTGCCAGTTGAGTATAATCAGCTTATTTTTTATCTTTGGGGCTACAAATATTATATATGTTGAAACTTTATTTGTATATTTTGAGATAGTGATACCTCATAAGATAAAAGGCAGGGCTTTTTCATTGATAGAGATATTTGGATCTATATTGACCCCTATCGGTTATTTTTTAGTAGCTGGAATTATAGATAAAGTTAATCCGCTTTATTTATCTCTTACTGCCAGTGGTTTATGTGCTGTTTTTTACTTTATTGTAGTGGTGAGAAGGGTAGATTCAAAAGATATAAAAATGAATTTGGGAAAATTTATATAAAAGATTCTTCGAAAATTTTATTAAAATAAAATTAAAAAGGAGTATATTATGAAAAAAATATTTTTAATAGTTTTAATATTTGTAGCATTGGTATTTATAGGAAAAAAAAGGATAGAAACTACTTATTTTAATGAAACATTCCAAAAAACAACCTTAGAAAAATTTCAAACTGAAGTAGTTGAAAAAGATATAAAATTGATTACAATAGGTGAAAATCATCGTTATTTTTTATCATATGATATCTCTTTGGATTTTTTAAAACTTCTTTATGAAACAAGAAATATAAGACATTTTTTATTGGAATTCCCTCCTGCAAATGCAGAATATGCTAATAAATTTGTATTGACTGGCAATGAAGAATACTTATATAAAGCTATAAATTTTCCAGGTGTAATAAATGATAAATTTAAAATTCAACATGTTAAGTTTGAGAATTTTTTTAGAGATCTTTATGAATTTAATAGATCAAAGACTTTTGAAGATAAAGTTAAATTAGTAGGTGTTGATCTTGAGTTTAGACCTCATCCATTTTTAAACTTTTTATTAACTGAAGTAGTAAAAGATAGGAAGTTAAAGGGGGAAATAAAAGATTTGTTAGTGAAATATCCAGATACTCACACTAAAGATTACACTAAAGATCATAAAACTTTTTTAAAGAAACTTCAGCGTAAATTGGACAAAGATTTAGACCCTATGACTCGTTATTTTATAAAATCTGCAATAGATACCTCAAACATACATCAAACTAAAGCCGTTGATCTCAACAAAAGAGAAGTTCATATTTCAAAAAATATTGAATATATTTCAAAACTCTACCCTAATGAAACATTCATATTAGTTATAGGTAAAGATCATATATTTAAAAGTAAAGTTAATAGTTATACATCTTGTGTTTATTTATTAAAAACTCAGAGTGATTATTTTAAAGATAAAACTTTATCTCTTGATATTGAACGAAGATCAAATATAAAATCGAATAGTTTTTTAAGTAATAATTATATTGAAGACAAAATCTTCTATAAAACTATAAACTCAGATATGTTTAATAATATTGCAAATTTTATTTTTCCTAAAAAGAAAATATCCTCTAACAAAACTTTTGAATATGGTCAAAAATATAGTGATATTTATGATTATTTAATTATTAAGTAAGTAGCTTTAAATTTATGAAGTTAAAGAATTTACTTCTAGAATAAATTTTTATTCTGAATGCTACAAAGAAAACAATTCAGATAAAAAATTATAATTCTAAATTTAGAGATGAAGATATTGAAAAAATGAGAAAAAAAGGATATCTAAGACAGTTTATCCCTACTATCTACACCGAGCGAATGCGTAACGAGCTGAATCACCCATATGAGTATCCCCTCACGAACGCTACCGATTAGAGGGGGTAGCCAAGGGGAGTGTGAGGGGAACGGCGAGGGGGGATGAAGTAAGCTCCCCTCGGCTAGAAATCCTCAGAATCCGTCTCCAATAAGGAGGAAAGAGGAAAGCGGATACCTGGTCGTACAGAAGCTAGTCTCCAGCCGAATCTTACGGAGAATCGCCCGGAATGTAAAAAGAACCAGGGCATCTTGTACCCATATTTTTTTGATGTGTGTAATTTTTTTGTTTTTTTACACATATTTAACAATAAGAACTATAGGAAAAGAAAAAAAGACCTAGATTTTAGTCTAGATCTTAGGAGTTTCTATCAAGTATTTTAATTTATCAGGAGTCATTATTCCCATATAAATAGCTTTACCAGGGTATTTTTTTATAAATCCATCAATTAAAGTGTAAAGAGGATTAAAATCGTATTCTGGTTTAATTTTATCAATTATATATTTTATAAAGAATAATGTTCCTTCAAGATAAAACCAAATTACCTTTAATTGATCTTCATTGTTTACTATAAAACCATCAGATTTTATCTTTTTAATTTGCTGATCAATTGTAAAATGACTTTTGTTATATTTCATCTGATCTCTCCTATAATTATTCAAAAAAAAATCAGCCCTGGTACGCATGGTAAACCATTAAGCGTGGCTGATATATTATAAATACCTTTAATAAAAATCGTTACAACTCTTATATAAACTATTATAGACTATATTTTGTATTTTATCAAGTTTTTGATTTTAGAAGAAATATTAAATTAGGAATGAAAATTCTTGAAGAAAATAGAAAAACCGCGGACAGATTTAAAAGATTATTGCAAACAAAATATATGAAAGTACCAAATAAAAGGACACTCTAATAGGAGTGTACTTTTAAGGTTGATTTTATTGAGTTCATTTATGAAAGTTCCAAAATAGTTATTTTAAATAGAATATAAAAAGTTAGGAAATCAACAAATAATTTATTGTGCATTTATTTGGTATTATATAAAAAATTGTCTGCATTACTATTCTTTTTATTGGGTTTCAGACTGTCCGCGATGGATTAAAAAAGGGTTCTCCTTTTCAATTCCAGTGATACCAGTAAAAACAATTATTTAAAATGCAATATAAGAGTAAATAGAGTTCCACAAACTATTTATTTTGCAATAGAAAATGAAACAGTGGTAGGAGTAATAAAGATCAGAGAAAGTCTAACTCCTTTCTTATTAAAGCTAGGAGGAAATATAGGTTACTGTGTTGCTAAAGAGCATAGAAGAAAAGGGTATGGAAAGAAGATGCTTTCTTTAGGTCTAGAAAAAACTAGAGATATGGGAATGAAAAAAGTATTGATTACTTGTAATATTGATAACCAAGGATCTGAAGGAGTTATTTTAGGAAATGGTGGAATATTAGAAAACGTTATAGAAGAACACAAGCGTTTTTGGATAAAATTGTAGAAAAGAATTTGGGGCTGTTGCAAGTTTTGTGTAACTTTAAAAATTAATGTAAAAATTCTATAAAATGGAGAGGTGTATGTAAAGGGTAATATAAAATTGACCCTTTTGAGATAAAAAAGGCAGCTAATTATTGACCCACCCTAATATTACTCTGTACAATCTTTTTAAAGAGATGTACAGGAGGTTTGAGGTGGCAATTCATATGGATACATATAAAAAAATTAGACGACTTCATCTAGTTGAAGGGGTTTCTATTAGAAAAATTTCTAGAGATCTTCATATTTCTAGAAACACTGTTAGAAAGTATATTAATGGAGATACAATTCCTGGAGAAAAAAAGTTTTCTTCTCGAGGAAAACAAGTTATGACTAGAGAAGTCTTAGACTTTATTGAAGCTTGTATTTTTGAAGACAACGAGCATACTCATTCAAAACAGAGGCACACTGCTAATAGGGTTTGGGTTAGACTCAAAGAAGAGGTTGGGTTTCTTGGTTCATATTCTTCTGTTAAGGTTGCATTTAGAGAATTAAAAGGTAAAACAAAAGAGGTTTTTCTACCACTTACCTTTAATCCTGCGGAAGCTATGCAAATTGATTTTGGTTCAGCGCATATCTTTCTCAATGATGAAAAGCAGGAAATAAAATATTTTTGTGCTCGGTTAGCATATAGCGCTCATATCTTTACTAAGGCCTACTTCGCAGAAAGAGAAGAATGTTTTTTAGATGGGATCATCTCTGCTTTTGAATATTTTGGTGGTATTCCTAGAGAAGTTCTCTTTGATAATGCCAGAGTTGCTGTATCAGAAGGCTATGGAAAACATGTAACTAAAATAACTAAAGGGTATGAAACTCTCGTTGCTCATTATGCTTTTAAACCTAAATTTTGCAATGTTAGAAGTGGAAATGAAAAAGGTTTGGTTGAAAATTTAGTAGGACTTATCAGAAGAAATACTATGGTTCCTATCCCTAGAGTTAAAAGTTTGAATGAGTTAAATATCAAAATAAAAAAGGCTTGTGATAACTACTTAGAAAATCATAAAGTTGGCGGTGAAAGCTTAAGTGTTAAACAAAAATTCCAGATTGAAGCTAATAACCTTTTAGAGCTTCCTAGCCATTCACTAGATATTTCTAAAAGAGACTATAAAAGAGTCACTAAGTTTTCAACTGTAACTTTTGAAACTAATAAATATTCATTACCCTGTGAATTAGTAGGAACTGAGGTGATTTTAAAAACTGGTCATTCAGAAATACAATTTCTTCATAAAGGTAAAGTTGTTGCAATTCACCAGAGAATATTTAAAAAAAATAAGCATAGTTATCAATTAATTCACTATCTTAAAGCTTTAGAAAGAAAACCGCGAGCTGTATTTAATGCTGATCCAGTTATACAAAATATTCCTAAAGCAATTTTTGAAATGTATCACTCTAAAGGAGATTCAAAACTCTTTTTAGAATATCTAAGAGAAGAAGTCGGTCTTCCTAAAATCAACGACCAAATAGAAGTTCAAAGAAATAATTTAGGTAAATATGATAACTTAATTTCCCAAGAGGTGATCCAATGAGTGTAATTAGTGAAAAAATTAAACTTTTTTCCAAAGCTTTAAAACTATCTAGCTTCAAAGACTATCATGAGGTTCAGCGCCAAGCAATAAATTCAAAACAAGGATATGAAGAATTTCTGCTTACACTATTAGAAAAGGAAGTATTAACTAGACAAGACAATAAACTTTTCAGGTTAAAGCGCGGAGCTAAATTTCCCTTTGAAAAAACGCTAGAAGAGTTTGAAGTTAAACGTCTTAGCTATTTAAAACCTTCAGTAGTAGGCGAACTCTCCAGCTGTGAGTTTATCAAAAAAAAGAAAATATAATAATGATAGGGAACCCAGGAACTGGAAAGACACATCTTTCTATAGCTCTAGGACTTAAAGCTTGCAACTGTGGACATAAGGTGTACTTTACTACAGCTGCTAACTTATCAAATAAATTAGTTGAAGCGCAAGAAAATAGTAATTTAGGGAGATTCTTAAGGCAATTAGCAAGATTAGATCTACTCATAATAGATGAGCTTTCCTACCTCTCCTTTAACAAACATCAATCAGAACTCCTATTTCAAGTGATTTCAGAAAGAAGTGAGAGGGGAAGTATTATAATTTCTACTAATTTAGCATTTTCAGAGTGGGAAGAATTCTTCCCTGATACAATGTTAACAACAGCTTTAATAGATCGCGTAACATTTAGAGGACATATTTTAAACATGAATGGTGACTCTTACAGGGTCTCTGCGAAATAGGCAGGGTGGGTCACTTTTTAATTACCCTTAGGTGGGTCAAAAATTAACTGCCACATGGGTCAATTCTTGATTGACATTTACATATACTTTTTTTTAAATTAATATCAATATTTAACTAAATTTATGACATTATAATTTTATTTCGCAACCCTTAATACCCTTTAATTTCTTGGTTTTTATTAATGATTAATTGTTTTATATTTTAAGTTAAGTTCAATAAAAGTAAAAATTTTCTAAAAAAAAAATTAAATATAGTGTATAGTATTACTAATAGGGATTAACCTACATATATGTATATATATACGTATGTGTGTGTTTTTTTGTTGTTATACGTTTAAAAACCAAACAATAATTATTTTAGGGAAAGGAGTAGTGTAGTGTAATGAAAAGAATAAAATGGTATATAACAAGGTGGTTCAGGTATCACATTTTAAGACCTCATTATCAAAAATTCTATGGAAGTTTTGATAATTATTGTAAACAACGAGAATTCTACGAGAGAAGGAGAAGGATCAAGTAAAATTAGAAAAAAGATTAATAGGCTTTTTTTATTGTATAGGAAATTATAAAAGGTGAATCTCGTTAGAGGTTTGCAATAAAGTAGTCTTTAAAATTGAAAGCTAAGTTTTAAACACTGAATTATTAGAAAAATCGCATAAAAAAAGGACTTAAAAATTAAGTTAAGGTAATATATTTAATTTTTGAAATCTAAGGATAATACAGATCACCATATTTTTTATGATGAAATTGAGATAAAAAACAAATGAAAAATTTAACACCAATAGGATTCTCATTAAAAAATGAGGATTTATAGTTGCGATTTTAAAGTGGTATTTGAAGAAGAATTGAGCAAAGATTCCTTCATAATAGATAGTAGATTCTAATCAAACTAAAAAATATTTATAGGATATTTAAAATAAATAAGAGAGGAGGGTGTGATAAGAATCCTATACACTTATCATAACAAGGATATATGTGGAAAATTAAAAAAAGAGAAATATTATTAATGGGAGTGTTCTTATTTTTTTTAAGCAACTGTAAAGAAAGTTTAGCTATTGGAGAAGAGTTAAATGCAGGGCAGGAATTAAATAGGCAAATTAAAGCAATTGAAAATTTTAAAATAAAGAAAGAAATTGAAAAAGGTTCTCAGATTCAAAAAAAAGAAGAGAAGGAAGAAATATCAGAAAAAGAAAAGTATCCTGAAATTGAATTTATTTTGAAAAAAGTAGAGCATAATGATTCTAAAATTTTAACAAAATTAGAATTAAAGAGTATAATCAAGAATTATGAAAATAAAAAAGTAAATTTGAATGAAATGTTTGAACTGGTAGAAAAAATAAATAAACTTTATGAAAAAAAGGGATATGTAGTTTGTAAAGCAATTATCCCACCTCAAACAATAGAAAATGGAGTTTTTAAAATAATATTGATAGAGGGAGAAACTGATAAAATCGAAATAAAAAATAATAAGAGTACAAAAGATTCTTATATATTAAAAAGAATGGATAGTTTAAAAAAAGGGGATATCTCCAATTTCAATGAATTAAATAAAAATCTAGTATGGTTTAATTCAGTGGAGGATATCTCAATTGAAATTCAAATGAAAGCAGGAGAAAAATTTGGGACAACAGACTATATTTTAAATGTAAAGGAACCTAAAAAAACAGATTTAATAGTTTATGCAAATAATACTGGAAGCGAAAGTACTGGAGAATATAAGGGTGGTTTTGCTTATGCTAATCACAGTGTTTTTGGTTATAGAGATAGTTTAAACTTAGTAGGTGCTGCAACGGAAGGAAGTATGACAGGTGTGGTAAGTTATTCTATTCCTATTTCAAGGAAAGGAACTAGGTTGGAACCTCAATATTCAGCAAATGAAATGAGTTTGAAAAATGGAGATTATGCAGAGTTAGATACAAAGGGAAGTTCTAAAAATTATCAAATGACAATATCTCAACCTTTATTTATAAGAAGAGATCTTAAGGTTAATTCTGGCCTTACTTGGGGAAATCAAAAATCAAGTACAACAATTTTAGATAATAAATGGATTGATGATACAACAGAAAAAGTATCAGGTTATATGTCTATATTAAAATATTTTAATAGATCAGTATTTTATATGAAAAATACTTATTCATATTTAGATTATGAAGATATTAAATTAAATAAAAAATATTTCACAAAATATGAAGTAAATATGTTGTTCCAAAGATTATTAGAAAATAATGCAATTGTTTATTTGAAAATAAATGGTCAGGGGACAGCTGATGAATATTTACCATCTTCAGAACAATTTTTTATAGGTGGATCATATATGGGAAGAGGTTATCCAGAAAGCTTTATGGGAGCAGATAAGGGGATAGCTTGTAGTTTAGAATATGAAGTTCCTATAGTTAATAAGATGAAGGCATTTATGTTCTTTGATGGTGGAATGTTATATGGGGAGACTTCCTACGAGGATAAAGAAATTTATTCTGCTGGATATGGAGTTAGAGGTAGTTTTTATAAAAATTTAGATTTATCATTAACAATGGGTATTCCTATGGAAACTGATTATAATGGTGAAAAGATAGATTCTTTTAGACTACATTTTGTTTTTAGTTATAAATTATAGGAGATGTGAAATATGATAAAAGTTTATAGTAAAAAATATTTGGATACAATAACAAAAACTTTATTAGTTGGAATTTGTACAACTAAAATATCATATGGAGAAATAATTTCCCATAATGATGGTTCGAATATATCTATTAATGATAATATAATAGATATAAATCCAGAAGAAATAAACGGTAAAAATGCATTTAATGAATTTGATAAATTTGGATTGGATGCAAATAAAATAGCAAATATGTATTTTAATAAAATAGGTGAAACTAAATCAGCAGATAATCTATTTAACTTTGTTTACGATAGAATAAAAATAGATGGAACTGTAAATGCTATAAAAAATAATAAGATTGGGGGAAATTTATTTTTCCTAAGTTCAGATGGAATGATAGTTGGAAGTAAAGGAGTTATAAATGCAGGGAGTATAAATATGATAACTCCAACAGAAGATTATATGAACAAAATAAAAGGAAATAGAAGTTTATTAACAGGTGAAAATACTACAACTTTTAAGGATATAAAAGATGATAGAATTTATTTAAATCCTCAAGGTACAATCACTATAAACGGAAGCCTTAATGCAGTTGATAAGATAAAATTAAGAGCAGGGAAAGGTATTTATATAGGAAAAGGGTTAACAGAAACTGAGTTAGCAAATAATATATTGGAAACAGGAATCAGTGATTTTTCAGCTTTGGTAAATACAGGAGATTTAGAAAGTGGAATAACGGAAGAAAATGCAAAGCTAGAAGGAATTGTAGGAGATGGAAATATAGTTCTAAGCGTTGATTCGAAGTCTTTGAAGGGAGATGAGAGGACAACAAGAATAGCGAAAATAGAAATTAATGGAAATATCGTCGCTAAGGGTGATGTAAATATTACATCAAAAATATCAAATAAAACTGAAGGAGAATTAGAAGAAGCTGTACTAGGTGGAGATATAACCTCAGAAGTAGATATAAACGGTGAGATAACAGGTAAGAATATAAATATAGATTCAAAAGCTGAAACTATATATAAGGGAGAAAAATCTTTTATTAGAAATATAGGAGATGAGATATTTGAAGGGCTAGAGATGATAACACCTTTAAATATAGATTTAGAATATGTTTCTTTAAATAATAAAGCTACTATAAATATAGGTTCAGAAGCTAAATTAATTGCTAATGAAGATGTGAATATAGCTTCAGAAGCTATTACAGATATAGAAGTAGGAGCTGCAACATCAGGATCTCAAATGAAAGGATTAGATGGATTTAATGGTTGGCTACCTAGTTTGGGTATGATGGCAACAAAAATAGAAAATAGTTCTGAAGTTAATATATCTGGAGATATCAAAAGTGAAGGGGAAAAAATAGATATTAAATCTAAAGGAGAATTTGTAGGAGAGTTATCGGTAGAAAATTCACCAGAGGAAGATGAAAAAATAACTTTAGGTTATATGTATGGGGAAGATAAAAATTCTTCTAAGATAGATATAGGGAAAACAGCTAATTTAGATTCAGAGGGATCTATAAATATATCCAGTATTTCAGAAAGTACTAATACCAGAACAGTTGAAGTATCTACTGGAGATGGGGGACCAATAGCTGCTGCTGTAAATATATCTAAATATGAGAGTGATTCTACAATAAATATAGATGGATCTTTAAAAGCTAAAGATGGAATAGTTATAAGTTCTTTAAATGAAGTAAAAGATAATTCTATTAGTTCAGATAATGGTATAGAAGTTTCAGATGATGATGAAGAAACTCCAGAAGAAGATGCAGATGCTTTAACAGAAGAAACTGTTAAAGAAAATTTTGCACAAAGTATACAGGGGATAATTGAAAAAGTATCTGAAAAAATGGGGAAAGCCCCTGAAACAGAGGAAGATAAAGAAGCTTCAATAAGTGACTCCTTTAAATTAGGAGGTTCCGTTCTTTATGTAAAACAAAAGAACACTTCAAATATTAATATAGGAAATACAGCTAAAATAATATCAGAAAATAAAAACGTAGATATAACATCAAAAGTTTTAGTTGATGATACTAATATAAGTTCTAATGGTGTTTTAACTTTAGAAGGTGAAGATAATTCAAATAAAGCAGCTGTCAGTGGAGGTGTTTTATTTTCTGATATAACAAATAGTAGTAATATAGTTGTAGAGGATTCAACAGATGAAACTGCTGCTGAAATTTCAGGAAATGAAGTTAATATAAAATCAGAGATATCTATGGAATATAACCGTATTGATAATATGATACAAGATGTTTTAGATAGTGTAGATGCTTTGGATGGTTTGATGAAATTAGATCTAACTGCTTACCCTATTGAAATTATAGATAAGATAAAAGAAATAAAGGATAAGTGTAGTGCCTTTACAGAGGAATATCCAGATGTAACAGGGGATAAAATTTCAGATAAAAATTTCTTAGGAAAATTTGAAATATTTTCAGGGGAAATAGGAGAGTTATTTGGAACTATAAAAGACTTGATGGATACTGTATCTAATGCACCTGAAGAGTCTCCTATTAAAAAAGCTGTTGATGAAGCTATTAAGAAATTAATGAAAGTAAAAGAGAATGCTTTAGAATTTGGATCACCTAAAAATTATTCTAATTTTTATGCTTCCACTAAAAATAAGGGAAATGCAGAAGATGCCGCTTCTATTTCAGGAAGTTTTTTAGATTCTAAATTAAATAATTATTCGGAAATAACTCTAGGAAGAGGGGCTGAAATTATTTCCTCTGGAGATATAAATGTCAATTCAAATAATAAAACATCTGTAGTTTCAGTTGGAGGACAAATTTCAGGACAAGAAAATGGTTCTGCATTTGGTGGAACAGTTTCAATATTAGAAAATAATATAAAATCAGCAATCAATACTCTAGAAGGATCAAAATTAAAGGGAAATAATATAAATATAAACTCAGATACAGATATTTTAGATGTAAATGTAGTAGCAGGATTTGGATCAAGTAAAAATGGATTTAATGGAAGTGCCTCTACTATATTGGGAGATATTGAAAATGAAATATCAATTGATGATGAAACACAAATTATAGCAGAAGATAAAATAGAAATTAATGCTAAAAATGACCTGTCCTCTGTAAATGTTGCAGGATCAGTTAGTGTTGGTAGTGGTAAAACAGGTTCTGTGGGTCTTGCAATTACAGATTATGATATAGATGTTTCCTCAAAAATCCATGATAATGATGGTGATTTTGATGGGAGTAAAAAGAATTTAACTGATATAAAAATATCAACAGGAGAGCTGGATGTTTTAGCAGAAAATACAGGGAATATTAATACAATCAGTGCTTCTGGTACAGTTACTAAAAATAGTGACGAAGAAGATAAAAAACCAGGGATAATAGATAATATCAAAGACAAATATAAGTCTGCCACAGATAAAGTAGATTCAGCAATGGACAAAATAGGAGAAATTTTTGGTAAAGATTCCGATGAAGATAAAACAGAGATCGATAAAAAAATGAATCCGGAAGAAAAAATATCAGGTGATGAAGAAAATAAATCAGGAGACTCAGGATTAACAGATGTAAATGGGAAAAATAAAGTTAAAATTAATGCAGCAGGGAGTGTATCGGTAAATTTAATTGATAAAAATACAGAAGCTTCGATTGAAAATGTTCATATTGAGTTTAAAGAGGGTAAAGAGGATAAACTAAATGTCCTAGGAAAAGATTCCCAGTTTATAGGAGCTTTTTCAGGAGCAGCAGGAATTCAATGGCAAAAGGCCACTAAACCTGAAAATCAAGGAACAAAAACAGTGGGTCTTGCAGGGGCAGCAGCAGTTAATAAGATAGAAAAAGATATATCAGCGTCCATTAAAAATACGGATATATTAAGGAGTAAAGAAATTAATGTTACTTCCCTTAGCGGTGGTCTAGAAATAGCTGAAGGATTGGGGCTTCAAGTTGCTAATAATTCAGGAGGAGCAGCCTATAATGGAGCTGCATCTATTTCTCTAAGTTTAGGAAATTCTAATTTAACTTCCAAAATGGAAAATACTGATGTAAACACTGATGATTCTTCAGAGAAGGCTGATGTAGATGTAACTTCATACAAAACTGATAATCAAATTACAGGTGGAGCAACGATCCAAGCTGGAAAAATGAGTGTTGGTGGGGGACTATCAGTAGCTATTAATACTACTAATAGTAATGTTAAGTCTGAAATAATAGGTGGAACATATCAAAATATAGAAAATATAAGTGTTAAAAGTTTAATGGATAGTGAAACTGTTAATACAGCAGTTGCCTTTGGAGCAGCAAAGTCATCGGAGGAAGGAAAAAAAGCTACAATGTTAGAGGGGGCTGTTGTATATAATGAAATTGACAATGATGTAAATTCCAATATATCAGGAGCAACAATAGATGCTAGTGGAAATGTATTAAGTTTGGCAAAGGATGTCGATGAAGATTCTACAAGTGTAGCTTATTATAAATCTTTACTTAAAACAGGAGCAAAACAAACATTAGAGGATAAAAATATGGCCATTGATTATGATGGCTCAAGTTTTTATGGTGACCAAAATATAGAATATGAAAAAAAAGATAATGCTGAAAATGAAAAAGTAAAAGAAGAAGATGAAAGTTATGGTTCTTCAATTGTTTCAGTGGCAGCAGCAGTTGCAGCAGCAGATGGAAATGCCGCAGGAGCAGCAGTATCTATAAATAATGTGACAAATAAATATAGTTCTACAATAGAAGATTCTATAATTTCTACTCCTAATAGTGTTACAAGTGATTCTGATTTTAATTCTTTACTGGTCAATATAGCAGGTGGTATTGCTGCTGGGGGAGATAAATTTGGTGGAATGGGATCAGTTGCCTGGAATAATATAGAAAATGATATTGATTCAAATATAAATACTTCCACTATAACAGGAAATACAATTAATTTAAATTCAGAAAATACTGGGAAACTAGTAAATGTGGCAGGAGCTTTTTCTTACGGTGGGAAAGTCGGCGTAGGAGCAGCTTTAGCCTATAATAATATAGAAAATAATATAGGTTCTTATTTAACAGGAAGTGAAATAACTGAAGAAGGTATAAATTCAAAGGTAAAATTAAATTCAGCAGCAGAGGACAGTGTTTATAATATAGCAGGAGGACTTGGATTTAGTAAGGATATAAGTATATCTGGAGTTGTTGCCTTTAATGAAGTTGGTGGGAATATTGAGTCTAAAATAGATGAAGATGAAAATAGTAATAAAACAAAAACAAATAATATAGATGATGTTCAAGTAAAGGCTGAAAATGATACAGATGTAAAGGACATTGCTGGAAATATAACAGTTGGAAAAGTTTCAATAGGAGGTTCAGTTGCCTATAATAATATAGGAGGGCTGGACTCTGAGAATAAAAAAGAAAAAGTTCTAGCTAGTATAAATAACTCTATTATAACAAACAGTAAAAATATAACGATAGAAGGTAAGGATAATTCAGATTTATTAACCATAGGTGCAGGAATTGCAGGTTCAAGTAAAATTGCCATTCAAGGAGCAGCAGGGGTATCTATTATAAATAAAGATGTCTTAGGAGAAATAAATAATACTGAAGTTTTAAGTGATGAGGATGAAAAATCAAATATTATAGTTGAATCTGATAATAGATCTAAAATATTTACAAGTGGATCTGTAATTGCAGTATCTGGAAAAGCAGGTATAGGAGTAGGTATAGGAGTTTCTAAAATAACTCAGGATACTGACTCTAAAATATCTGGTGGAGATATAAAGGCTAAAAATATTTTAGTGAAAAGTGAATCTAACCCTAACATAACTTCTTTAGGAATAGGTATAGGAGCAGGTGGGAATCTCGGTGCAGCTGGTTCTGTTTCATATAATGAAATAAAAAATAATAATTTAGCAAGTATTGAAAATGGAGCAAAGCTGGTATCTACTGGAAATATAGGAGTTGTAGCTAATAGTGAAAATGTAATTTCTAATTATGCAGGAACAATAGGTGTTGGTGGAAGAGCAGGGGCAGGAATATCAACTTCAATAAATAAAATATCAGGAAGTACAACAGCTAAAATATCAGGAGATAAAACAATTGTTATAGCCGATGGTTCTGAAGAGGATAAGATAATTACTAAAAAAGTTGAAGATTCAGAAATATTGGATTCTTTAATAGAAGAACAAAGTGTAGCTCTAGGCGATAATATAGATACAACTGAAGATAAAAAATCAGGGGTAGTAGTTGACGCCCTTACAACCAATACTACAAAATCTTTTGTTGCCACAATTGGAGCAGGTGGAACTGCAGGTGGAGCTGCCACAGTTAATATAAATAAAATATCAGGAAAAACAGAGGCAGGAATAGAAGGTGCTGGTATAGGAACCGAGGATATAAAAAGTAAATTACAAGTAAATGCAAAGGATCATTCCAATAGTTCAGGATTTGTTGGATCAGTATCTGCTGCAGGAACTGCTGCCTTAGGCGGAGCTTCAGATACAAATATTTTAGATAGAGACGCAAGGGCTTATATCTCTAAAACAACTGGAAATGAAGAGTCGTTAAATAATATAAAAGCTAGTGATGTAGATGTCAAGGCTGACTCTAAACAGGGTATCTCTTCCCTAGCTGCTTCCCTTGGAGTAGCAGGAACTGCAGGACTTTCAGGAGCGGTATCGGTAATTAAATTTGATGGGGAAACAAAGGTGGAAGTTTCAGATTATAATATAATATCTGATAAGGATATTAATTTACTTGCAAATCATGATGCCAAGGTTAATACAGGAGCCTTTTCTCTGGGTGGTGGAAATAATTTAGGTTTAGGAGCTGGAGTTACTGTAGTAAACAGTAATGATAGAACAGGTGTTCAAATAGATAATAAGACTAAAAAAGATTTAACAGCCAAAAATGATATAGACATCAAGGCAGATAATAAGTTAAAAGTTGATGCTAAGGCGATTTCAGCAGGAGCAGCTGGAATGGGAGCTGGAGTTTCAGGAACTGTTGAGGTAAATAATTTATCTAATACAGTATTTACAAATATAAATAAGGCCGATATTTCAGGAGAAAATGTAGAGATATCATCGGTAAATGATGTTAATTTCAAAAATATTTTAGGTTCAGGATCAGCAGGTTTAGCAGCTATAGGAGCAGGAGTTTCATATAACACTTTAAATAGTGGAGTGAAAAATGAAATTTTAGATACTGATATAACAGCTAGAGACACTGTGAAGATTTCAGGGAAAAATATAAGAGATATAAAACAAACAGCAGTTGTAGCTGGAATTGGCGGAGTTTCATTAAATGCTAACGTTTTGATAACTAAAGCAGGTGGAGAAAATATAACCACTGAAGTTTCTGAAAAACCAGATTATGCCAATATTTTACAAGAAAATAAAGATGAAGGTTCTAAAAAACTAGATTATGCCAATACTTTACAAGAAAATAAAAATGAAGGTTCCTTAGGATATGCAGATGGAGATAATAGTGTAGATTCCAAGGCGGCTTTGAGTAGCAAAGTTGATACTTTAACTAATAATTTAACAAATACAAACATAACAGCAACTAATAATTTAGATGTTAAATTAAATGATAAAACAGATGTAGACATTACAACTGTTGGAGTAGGAGTAAGTGCTGGAGCATCGGCTTTTTCATCGGTTGGAATAGTTGATATTGATAGAAATATTAATACAAATATAATAAATTCTCAGTTAAAATCAGAAAATAACTCTATGAATATAGTAAATGAAATAGGTAACAAAGATGATGGAAAGATCAATTTAAAAATGTATCAAGGAACTGGAAGTCTTGGTCTAGGTGCAAGTGTAACATATGGAGAAGTTACAACAAGTGGGAATTCAAAGATTAATTTAAATAATACTGAAATAGAAGGAGCATCTATAAATCTAGAATCTACAGATGAGACAATTGTTGAGGCTGAAGCTTTGGGAATTACTGCTGGAGTTTTAGCAGCAGGTGCAATTATTACAGAGGCAAATAATACAGGTGAAATAGGAATTAATTTAGAAGACACAAGTATAGAAGCCAGTGAAAAAATTTCCATAAAAACAAATAAATCTAATGAAATCAATGTGAATTCTAAAGGTGGATCTTTTGGAATTGCCAGTGGAACAGGAGTAATATCTACTGCAACTGATAGTGGAAAAAGTGAGATTGAATTAGATAGAACAATTTTTAAAGGAACTGATGTAGACATAACAGCTACAAGTTCCCCTAAAATTACTGCTGAAGCAGGATCTTTAGCTGCAAGTTTAGTAGCAAGTGCAGCAGTTTCACTCAGTGAAGCTAATGTAAAAACTGAATCAAATATAGTTATGGGAGCACATAATAAATTTACGGCTAATAATTTAAATATAATATCAGATGTAACGTCAGATTCAAAAGATGATTATACAGCAAAAGCTATAACAAAGGGAGTTTCAGCAGGGGGAATAGCTGGTAGTGGATTTAATGAAAGTAAGGCTATTGTAAATTCTAAATCCACAATAGATATGGGGAAACAAGATTATGCTGTTGAGAATATAAATATTATAGCAAACAATACAACCAAGCAATATTCAGATACCTATGGAATTACAGCAGGAGCTGTAGCAAGTGGAAATAATAGATCATTAGCAGAGTCAAATAAAGAAACAACGGTAAATCTAGCAGGCGGAGATGTAAAAAATATAATAATTTCTGCAAATACAACAACTGATAATGAAGTCAGGTCTCAAGGACATGGCGGAGGATTAATTTCTGTTGATGGTGATGGTGATGGATTAGCAGCAAAATCTACAAATAATATAGTAAGTAAAACAGAAATAAATATTGATGGGAATTGGAATGTAGAAAAAGATATGCAAATATTAGCCACTGAAGAAAATATAGTTTATGTAAATGCAGATTCTATAAAAGCCAGTGTTGTAGGAGTGAGTGGAACCAAGACAGAAAATACAATACAGGATTCCAAAACTGGTGGAACAGAAGTAAATATTAATGGAAATGCAAATATATCAGGGAAGGGAAGTTTATTAGCAGAAGCAAATAACATAATATCATCAGGCAGAAAAGATGAATATAATGCTGAAGGTGGATCTTATGGAGGAATAACAGTCCAAGGTGCGAGTTCAATATCTGATATTGAAAAAAGTTCAAAAATTAATATTAAAGATGGATCTTCTATAAAAACAGATGGTTCTCAAAAATATAAAGCATATAGTGATTTAAAAAATTATGTTTATTCAAGTGTAAAATCAGCAGGGTTGATAAGTGGTTTAAAATCAACAGTTGAGAATACTATTGATATTACTAATGCCATTAATGTAGAAAAAAATACAAATGATAGTGGTTATAAATTAGAAACTTTAGAAGAAGATGGAAAGATAACATTTAATTCTTCTAGTGATTTTGAATCAGTTGCAAATTCTAAAGCTGATTCTCAAGGTGGTGTAATTGGGGCAGCCACTGCAGATACTATTAGTGATATAACAAAGAAAAATACTATAGCTATAAATGGTTCTGTAAAATCAATGGATGATGTTGAAATATATACAGGAGCAGATGAGACAGGATTTAAAAATAATACTAAAATAGGAACAGTTGCAGAGGTATATAATAGAACTGTTGTACCAGTGAAAACAAAACCTAAAGTAGAAAATATAATAAACCAATCTAACAATATTTCAATCGGTGGAAGCATAGATAGTGTTAAGGATATCTATCTGTCAGCTAAAAAAGATGATATGGAACTCAATGAAAAAAGTATTAAATATAGTTGGGTAACAGGAACAGATGAAACAGGAGGATATTCAACAAATGCCTTTGGAACCCTTGACAATAAAGATTTAGTTACCGACAATAATATTAATATTACAGGAAATTTAGTGGCTGGAGTTCAAAATGAAATAAAAATAAAAATAGATGGAATCATAGCTCCAGATGGAACAACAATAGAAGAAGTAGACCAAAGTTTAGTTGTAGATAAACCTAACTATACCTTTGAAGGGGATGTGGATGAGGGATCAGTCAAATTTGAACTTATGAACTATGCAGCGAATTTAAAGAATCGTTATGAGGAATTAAATGAGCTAATTTCTGAGTATAGAAAAGAAGAATTATCCCAAGCATATTATGGATATGTTGCTGAAAGACAAAGAATATTAGATACTATGGGTAAATATGATATGGTTGGAATAGATAATAGTGGAGGAATATTTATAAGGTCTGAAATAACAATTCCAACAGTTGAGATCGATAATCTGGTGGCTTCTGGAGGAAATATAGTTTTAGATACAGATACTTTAAATGGTACAGGAAGCCTTACAGCTAAAGGAGCTCCTAAGATTGAAATAGAAAATAATTCCAATACTTATTTAAAAATAAATGATTTAAAAATAGGTAATTTAGGAGGGGAAGTTCTATATAATAATAAAAATTTAAATTCTGGGAAATTAGAAAATATAAATGTTACCACAAGTGATCCAGGAGATGCATCTATTAGGGTATCAAGTAATTGGAATGGAAGTATGAAAGTGGAATTTGAAGGGAAAGATGGAAGGGAAACAAGTGACTTTCAACCAATTACAAGTATTGAAGTTAATGGAGACATTGAAAATTCTTTGGGAATAGTTGATATAAAAAATATTGATGGAGATATATTAATTCAAGGTAAAACAGCAAAAGATAGTGCTTCTATAAATGGAAGTGAGGTTAATTTAACTGCTTCAGGATCTGTTTCCCAAGGATTTAGTGAGGGAATAGTGAACATTGGCGGAGATCCACTGGCCAAATGGAGTGATGCTGTAGAAGAAACAGAAGATAAATATATTGATCCTAACAATAAAGATACTAGTGCAACAGTAAATACAGATAAAACGGCTGTAGAGTATGATGGAACAAGGATAGCGGGAGATTCTATCTATATAAATGCTTCAGATGTAAATTTAAATGGTTATATTCAAAGTGGGTATGCAGATTATGTGATGAACTTTTCAACAAATGATAAAACCAAGATAGCAAACCTAGATAAAGATTGGGATGGAAAAACTATTTCAGATATAGTTATTATGAATAATAAAAATTATAAATTAAATGCCAATGGTGGTACAAATATATTGGACGACAATGGACATTATAAAAAAAGCGTAGATGTTTACTATAATCCAAGTACAAAGGAAATAATTACCCCAGATATAAACACATCAGGTGGGAAGGTGTATATAATGGGTAGAATTGCAAGTACAGGTAGTGGAAAGATAGCTGTTCTTAATGGAACTTCCAATGTAAACTTTGATACTTCATCTTTAGATAGAACTTTAAAGGTAGGAGATATTTATACAAATAATGTAAAGGGAATAGTAAAAATAGTTGATTTTAATAAACTAAATGCAGATAATACAGAAGGTTTAGTAACCGAATATAAAGATGGAGTAGGTGGAATATATAATCCTAAAACTAATCTTAGATATAACTGGTCTACAGGTAAGGCTACAGAAACAAAAACTTACTATACATATACTAAAAAAACATATGGTTGGGGACTTTGGAGCACCAAGTCAGGACTTGAGATGGTTAAACTTGGTACAGTAAAAGACATTGAAATCAAAAATGGAGACCCCAAAAGATCGGGAGAATTTATAAGTTCAACAACGGATAATGAGCTTACTGATGAATATGGTTATATTTATAATGGTGCTCAAACAAGCTTAACTGCAAGTGATGTTTATAAAGACGTATTAAAGAGCTACTTTTTTGGTGCATACAAAAAAATAAAATACTCTTGGAATACTAAAGTAGGAGAGTCTCATAATTTCTTACACAGTGTAAAGGCTGATAAACCAATAACAGTTGAGTTTTTTGGGAATGAAGTCGGAAGTATTAATTTAAACTCTGATAATAATATAAATTTAGACGGGAATATAAAAGTTTCTAATTCCAACTCTACAATTAATTTAAATGCAGGTGAAAACATTAATTTTAATGATCACTATATTACAGGGGATAATATAAGTATTAATTCTGATTATATGACAGAATTAAATTCTAAAACATTGGGAGCGGATTTGAACCTCGATATTACTCTTGGTGGAGGAGATGCTGTAGTTAATGTTGAAAGAATTGCTGGAAACACTGAGTCTAAAGGAAATTTAAATGTTGAAAACTTAGAAGTTTCAAATGTTGGAGACGTTACATTAAATGCAGATGGGAATATTAACAGTAAAAATGTAATCTCAGGAAACAGAATTGATTTAAATAGTAGAGAAGGAAATATTGATTTAAAAGTAAATGTTTCTGGGGTACCTGTAAATCCAAACGACACATTATCTTCAAGTTTAAATGCAGTAGCTCAAGGAGATATAATATTATCTCAAGCATCTGGAGATTTGAGAATTGGAACAATTAATTCAAAAGGTGGAGATATTACATTAAATGTTTCAGACGGAGGATTAGTAGATGCCCTTCCAACTGGAGAACAATTAAGTGAAGGAACAGATGAATTAATTGAAAATTGGAAAAATATGGGGCTTATTGGAGATAAAGAAGGTGTTTTATCAGCAGAAGAAGCCTATAAAGAGATGAAAACTGAGGAGTTTAATAAATACACTTATTTAAAATCTCTGAATGAAAAAAATGAAACTCAAAAAGTAATGTATGATGAGCTGGACTCTAAATATTCAAAGGTTTCAAATATAGATGAATATCTAGATTCAGATTCCACATATGAACAATTAAAAACTAACAAATGGACTGAAGATGAACTACTTTATGCTATGAAAGATTCAATAACACATCAAAAATCTAATTTTGGAGATAAAGAGATAAAAGATCCAAATATTGTAGGAGGAAATATCACATTAAATATTAATGGTGGGGTTGGAACTGATAAAGCTACTGAAACTATTTCTCTGGTTAATTTAATGGAAAATAAAGAAGCTTTAATAAAACTTTCAAATGCAGAAGCCAGTGATGTCATATGGGATAATGATAAGTCAGAAGCTCAAATAAGAGGGAAAGCTCCTATAGGAATTTTAATGGGAGAAGATGGAAAAATAAACATAGATGCAAAAGATAATATTTATCTAGTTACAAAAGCTATGGAAGGGGAAAGTAAAGCACAGAGTATTTATATTGACAATATAACAGCTGTAAATGGATCTGATTATAAGAATGTTAGAATAAATACAGATGAAGGTATCTTTAATGCCAAGATAAATGATGATATTAATAATATAGTGGGAAATGAAATTTTCTTGGGAAGTAATGGAAATATCGGAACATTAAATAAATATGTGACAGTTAATCCAAGTAGTTATCTTAAAGCTGAATCGGAAAAATCTATTTATATAAAAGGTGAAAATGATTTAAATTTAGGAAGAGTTTACGCTAAGGGAGATATTTATTTAGAAGCTAATAATATACTAACAGATAATGATTACATCGATGGGGAAGGCACTATTAATCTATCAGCGTTAAATAATATAGGTAGTGTTAATAATTTCTTACAAATTGCCAATGGAAGTGGAGTAGTCAATGGAACAGGAGAAAATATCTATCTATCTTCTTCAGCAGCAGGAAAAACTGAAGGGAGCATTAACTTAGGAGAAATATCATCAACTGAAGATCTGAAAGTTTATTCATCTAAAGGGATTTCATTAAGAGGAAATACAACTGCTGATGATATAGATTTAGAGGCTACAAATGATATTGAATTATTAAATGAAAAGGAAATAAAGGCAAGAAAAATTAAAGTAGCTTCTGAAGGTGGAAAAATCAACCAGGAAGAAAATAAATTAACCATATCAGAAAGTTCTGATTTTAAAGCTAAAAATGGGATAGATTTAAAAAATATAGAAAACAAATTAACTAGTATAGATTTATCCAATGAACGTGGAAGTGTTTTAATTAATAATAATGATGATTTAAATTTAAATTTCAAAGGTCTTAATGATGGTTTAATAAATATAAATAATAAAAATGGAAACCTTAATTTTTTAAGTGATGTTGTATCAACTGGTGAAAATTCTGAAATCAATTTATCTACAAATAGTGGAAATATTAGATTAAAAGATTTGAATTCAGATAAAAATACATCAATTAAAACAGTAACAGGTAACATAAAATTTGGTGATATAACAACATCAGGTACAACGATTATATCCACAAAAGAAACAGGAGATATAACAGGAATAAACTTATTATCAAGTTTGGATACAAGTATAAGTACAAAATCAGGAGACATAGATATATCTAACTTAGTAAGTGATTCCGGAAATGTAAATATATCAGCAGAAAGAGGAAATGTAGATATAGAAACCTCCCAAGTAGCTAGAGATAATTCAATCTTAACAAGAGAAGGGTCTATAACTTTAGGGAACTTAGATGTAGCTGGAAATAATAACATAGAAACAACAAAAGGTGATATTAAATTTGGAAATATAACAACATTAGGAAGAACAACTATATCAACCAAAGAAACAGGAGATATAACAGGAATAAACTTATTATCAAATTTGGATACAGATATAAGTACAAAATCAGGAGATATAGATATTTCTAACTTAGTAAGTGATTCCGGAAATGTAGATATAAAAACCTCCCAAGTAGCTAGAGATAATTCAATCTTAACAAGAGAAGGGTCTATAACTTTAGGGAACTTAGATGTAGCTGGAAATAATAACATAGAAACAACAAAAGGTGATATTAAATTTGGAAATATAACAACATTAGGAAGGACAACTATATCAACCAAAGAAACAGGAGATATAACAGGAATAAACTTATTATCAAATTTGGATACAGATATAAGTACAAAATCAGGAGATATAGATATTTCTAACTTAGTAAGCGATTCCGGAAATGTAAAGATATCAACAGAAAGAGGAAATGTAGATATAAAAACCTCCCAAGTAGCTAGAGATAATTCAATCTTAACAAGAGAAGGGTCTATAACTTTAGGCAGTTTAGATGTAGCTGGAAATAATAACATAGAAACAACAAAAGGTGATATTAAATTTGGAAATATAACAACATTAGGAAGAACAACTATATCAACCAAAGAAACAGGAGATATAACAGGAACAAATTTAGCATCAACATTGGACACAGATATAAGTACAAAAGCCGGAGACATAGATATATCTAACTTAGTAAGTGATTCTGGAAATGTAGAATTAACAACTGAAACAGGAAATATATCAAGTGATCAAAAAGTTGTTTCGTTAAATGATAGTTTAAAAGTTTATGCTGCAAAGGGTGATATTGTATTTAATGAACTTTTTTCTAAAAATGACACAAGTATAACAGCAGATAGTGGAAATATAAATATAATTAAAGCAGATGGAGAAAATCTAATAATTGTTTTAAAAGATCAAAAAAAAGTTTTAACTGCTGAGACTACAGTTGCTGGAAAGAATTTAAGTGTATTTGGAAATAAAATGGATTTTGATAAAATTTCTCAAAGAGATAGAGAGGATAAATTAACATTAAATTTAAAAAATTCAGATGCAGGAAAATCAGTTAAATATATTAATATAGCTGATATAACAGCAAATGAAACAAATGAAATATTATTTAAACCTTTATGGGTTGATGATATTTATATGAGGAGTGGTAGTAAAAAAGTAACTTTCCCTCAATTAAATGTAGTTAATTTGGGGCATATTTCTAATAAAGACACTAATGTAACTATATTTGGTAAAGAAACATTGTTAGATAATGCTGATATAGATCTTCATTTTAAAGCTTCTCAAGATAAACTGTGGGCAAAATTAGATTTTAATAGAGATTATCACAAAATAACAACAGATGCTAAATTAGTTAGAAATGAAGATTATTTCTATGTCTATGATCAAAAAATCAGTGATGTAAATAGTGCAGGTAATGAAACAGGAGTATCAAAGCAAGTTAATAATTTCAAAAATCAGGCTAAAGATAAAGAAGTTGATGAATTTTTCAAAAATAATATTGTAAATAGTGTTAAAGAAAATAAACCTGTATTTGGTGAAAACATATTAAATGAAATTGATTTTGACTTTGCAAAAAAAGAAAATCTAATTTCGAAGATAAAAGTTTTACCATTTGATAATAATGGTATGGGAAACGGTGAGGAGAATGAATAAAAAGGCTCTTATATTTAGTGAGTTTTTAACTGAAAAAAATATTAAATGTTTAAAAAAAAAAGAATTATCTGATGAATTTGGGACAGTTATATTTAGCTCACATCTAGAAGTTCAGGGAGAAAAACTCTCTTTGATAGTTATAAACGATGTAAGTATTTATACAGTTGTTAGGGTTATGGTTCTAAATGAAATTAATTTAAAAAAGAAAAAAGAACTATTAACTAAAATTAACCAGTTAAATGGGGTGTACAAAGCCTTTAAATATTATATAGCAAAAAATAATTTATTTTTAGATATTTGCATTCCTTGTGATAAAGATAGTTATAATAGTGAAATTATTTATACTCTACTAGATGTTTTATTAAAACATCTAGTAGAGGAATATAAGAGTTTAAATAAGTATAAAAAATAGCATCTATTAAATTTGAAAGTTATGCAAGAGATAGATCCTCAATTATTAGGATTTATCTCTTTTGTATTACTTAAAAAAAGGTAGTGTAAATAATTTTGTGTTGGAGAAATTGAATTGTCTATACATAGAGATAGACGTAACTTTACAAATGAGTTCAAAGCTCAGATTGTTCAGCTTTATCTTAATGGGAAGAGAAAATGTGAAATTACTGGAGAATATGATCTTTCAACTTCTGTTCTTCATACCTCAGTTTTTGATTTTAGAAGGGATATTAGATTAGGAATGAAAATTCTTGAAGAAAGTAGAAAAACTGCGGACAGATTTAAAAGATTATCGGGGACTATCCAAAAAAGTCTGTAAATAAAATATGAAGAATTAGCTTCCTGTGGTAATAATATTACTAAAGGAGGCTATTTTTTATGGCAAAAAGAAAACGAAATGATTTATCTGATGGGAAAAAACAAATTATTGCTGGATTATTGAGTGAATATGATATTAAAACTGCTGAAGATATTCAAGAAGCTTTGAAAGATCTTTTAGGTGGAACTATCAAAAATATCATGGAAGCTGAAATGGAAGAACATTTAGGCTATGAAAGAGGTCAAAGAAGCGAGTCTTTAAATTCTAGAAGTGGGTATAAAAACAAAAAAGTTCGAGGGCACTATGGTGAGTTGAATTTATCTGTTCCTCAAGATCGTGAAAGTTCTTTTGAACCTAAAATTGTTCCAAAGAGACAAAAAGAAATATCACAAATTGATGAAAAAATCATTGCTATGTATGCGCGTGGCCTTACTACTAATCAAATCTCTGAACAAATTGAAGATATCTATGGGTTTGAAGTTAGTCAAAGTTTTGTTTCTAATGTTACAAACAAAATATTGCCTGATATTATGGAGTGGCAGAATAGACCCTTGAGTACTCTGTATCCTATTGTTTTTATCGATGCGGTTCACTTCTCTGTTAGAGATGATAAAATTATCAGAAAGTTAGCAGCCTATGTTGTCTTAGGGATAAATCAAGACGGCTATAAAGAGGTTTTAGGGCTATATATTGGACAGAATGAAAGTAGTAAATACTGGTTAGGTATTCTCAATGAGCTTAAAAATCGAGGGGTTAAGGACATCTTGATAATGTGCGCAGATGGACTATCCGGGATAAAAGAAAGCATCTCAGTTGCCTTTCCAGAGACAGAATATCAAAGATGTATTGTGCATCAAGTTAGAAATACTCTTAAATATGTATCGTATAAAGACAGAAAAGAATACGCGAAAGACCTCAAAGGAATCTATACAGCTCCTTCTGAAGAGAGAGGGTATGAATTAATGGTTGAAGTTACAGAGAAGTGGAATAAATCTTATCCTAACTCCATGAAGAGCTGGAACAGCAATTGGGATGTATTAACGCCAATTTTTAAATTTTCTTCAGAAGTAAGAAAGGTAATTTACACTACTAACGCAATAGAAAGCTTAAATAGTACTTACAAGCGCCTGAATCGTCAAAGAAGCGTTTTCCCTTCAGATACTGCTCTACTTAAAGCATTGTATCTAGCAACTCAAATAGCTACTAAAAAATGGGCATTTCCCCTTAGAAATTGGGGCAAGGTCTATGGTGAACTATCAATAATGTATGCTGATAGAGTTCCAGAATAAAGTAAAAAAATATGCCAAGAAGCCTTTTTTAAAGGCTTGCTTGACATGCTAAAATTTTAAACCTATACTTGAATTAATGAAAACTCATAAATAGGGGCTGTTGCAAGTTTTGTGTAAACTCTAAAAATCAATGTAAAATTTCTATAAAATGGAGAGGTATAATTACTTTAATTATTACTTCTCCTTTTTAATATATTAGAACTTTAATTTTTGTATGTCAAGATTAGAGCCTAAAATTAGCCTCTTTGAAAAGGTATATTTTAGATTGCACTTACTTTAATCGTTCTTCAAAAAATATTTGCAATTGGGAGTGAATTATACCCCAATCTCTTCGGCGCCCAGTCCATTTCTGTGTGATATCCATTGTAATAAGATAAAGGAGCTTGAACAGACTATCATCTGAAGGAAAAACAGATCTACTTTTACTTGGTTTTCTTAACTGTCTATTAAATCCCTCTATTGTATTAGTTGTATAAATTAGAGTCCTGATTTCTTGTGGATATTTAAAATATGTAGATAAGTTGGCCCAATTAGACTTCCAGGAAATAGCTATTTGTGGATATTTCTTCTTCCATTTTTCTTCAAAATTATCTAATTCAAATAGAGCAATATCTTCTGTATTAGCTTTATAAACTTTTTTTAGGTCTATCATCAGCTCTTTAATATCTTTGTAGGATACATATCTAGTCGTATTTCTAATTTGATGGATTATACACTGTTGTATTTCTGTATCAGGATAAACTGCTAAGATAGCATTAGAAAAGCCTGTCAATCCATCAACACATACGATGAGAATATCATTTAAACCCCGATTTTTTAATTCATTCATTTTTAGCAGCCAGAATTTAGCACTTTCATTTTCACCAACCCACATTCCTAATACTTCTTTCATACCATCCATATTAATTCCAATGGCTATGTAGACCGCCTTTTTAACTATGCGCCCTTCGCCGAACATTGTAATGGATAGCGTCCATAAATACTACAGCATATCTTTCTTCTAGAGGTCTATCTTGCCATTCTTTGGCAACAGGAAGTATTTTATCAGTAATTCTACTGATAGAGCTTTCAGAGACATCAAAATCATACATATCAGCAACATGGTACTTGATATCGCTAAGAGTCATCCCTTTAGCGAATAAAGATGTAACTTTTCTCTCAAACTCTTGAGTTATTGAATTTTGATTTTTTTTAATAATTTGTGGCTCAAATTCATTATCTCTATCTCTAGGAACAGAGATATCAATTATTCCAGAACTGCCCTTTAAAGATTTTTTAGAATAACCATTTCTAGAGTTATCTGTAAGTTTATTTCTATAGTCATATTTACTATAGCCAAGTTGTTCCTCTAATTCTCCTTCTAAAGCATTTTCTAGCATTTGACCCATCATCTCTCTGGCTAATGCGCCAAGATCTAAACTGTCATAACTGGGTAATTTTTTTAGATAATCCTTAATTAATTCTTTTCGCGCAAGTTCATCAGGTGATAGATCTTTGTCTCTTTTTCTCATGAAAAAAACCTCCGTTTTAGTGTGATTTTATTCTACACCAATTTGGAGGTTTACACAAAATATGAGACAGACCCAATTTCGTGACGTTTTTTAATTAAATTCAATTTTTTTTATTAGGCAGTATTATCTCCAAATTTAAAAATCCCTTAAAAAGGGATTTTAAATCAATGCATCTGTCAGATATACAGAGAATAAATATTTATTGTTTTCATATATTTTCAAAACATTTAAATCAAATAAATTATATCTCAAGGTCACTATTCTCCCTATATATACTTTTAATATTTCATCGCTGTATAAGTTATTTTTAAAACGAATCCCATAATTTTGGACCTTTCTATCTGCACTTTCCAGCAAAAAATCTAATTTATTCAGGTCAAATAATTTATTACTTTCTGGAATATTTTTTAAAACACTGTTACATATGTATTTCTCAAGGTTATAGTTTAAATACTTAATAGAAAGGGGTTCACCTTTAAAAATATTTATAATATCTTTTTCTAAAAACCTGACAAATTTCGTTATCTCCTTATTTTTTTCCAAATTTCCATTGATATTTATATTTAATTCCTTTAAAATTTTAAAAAACTTTTCTTTATTTTTCATCTTAAAGTCATCTATAAATATATTTTTTGGTTTTACCACATAATCTTCTACCCTGTTTTTTATTATTGTCTCCCTAATAAGCATGAGATAATGCTCTTCCATAACTTCTCCAGTATATATCTTATAATTTAATATACTGTCATCATAAACATCGTATACAATAACTATGGTAGCAATCCCTTCATTAATATTTAAATTTTTAATGTGTAATTTTTCAGTGGATACCCTATATATATCATTTGGTTTCTTTATATTAGTTAAGTTTTTATTTACATATTTTTGACTGAATGGGTCTAAATTAGCAGCCATTCTATATATAGTATTGTAACTTAACTTAGTAATATTTTTATTTTTAAAAGCAGCTAAATAATTATTATAAAGGGTTGTTATATTTATATTTGGATTTTTTTTATGTTCTTTCATTATATATTCCATGGTTTCATCATCAGCTTTTCTAAAACTATCCTTATCACTCCTAATCTTTTTAGAGAGACCCTTGGTACCAAATTCCTTATATGCTTTTATCCACCTCTTAAGGGTACTGTATGGAATATCATGTTCACTGCTGAGTTCTTTCAATTTTTTTTCCTTTTTTAAAAAAGGCTCTATTATACTATACTTATCTTTTTTCATAACTACTCCTAATCTCAATTCGTACAAAACATTTGATAATAAATCATTTTATCTTGATTTTATGATAAAAAAAATAAAAAGTCAAATTTTTATAGAAAAGTCCATTAATTATTAAATTATTTTTTTTTAATGAAAGATGATCTACCCCAATAAAAATAGTGATTTAAATTCAGAATTCTGAAAAAAGGCTCATTTTTTTTCAAAAAAATGTTGACTTTTTTATGAAAAAGTTTTATTCTAAAGCATGAAGCAAAAAAGACTTGAAAGTTCCCAATTAGAACAACTAGACAAAAAATAAATCAAATATATACATTCTAACATCAAAAATGTAATATTTTTAAAGTATTTTTTACTCTCTTAGAAGGAAAACAAGTTTAAATTTGTAGATAATTATTATCACTAAAATATATAATTTAGGAGGAAATGAAGATGAAAATGTTTGCACAATTATCAAGAGTCGGAAAAGCACTAATGACACCTATCGCAATATTACCAGCAGCTGGTATATTCTTAGCAGTAGGAGCACATGCGGATATACCATTAATGAAAAATGCAGGTGACGTTATATTTGGAAATCTGCCATTACTGTTTGCAGTAGGAGCAGCTATAGGTTTAGCAGGTGGAGATGGAGTTGCCGGTTTAGCAGGTATTGTCGCTATGTTAATTATGAACGTTACTATGGGAAGTTTAACTGATGCAGCAGCAGGAGTAGAAGCAGGAAATAAAGCATTTGCTTTAGTTCTTGGTACACCTACACTTCAAACTGGTGTATTTGGTGGTCTTATTGCAGGTATTATCGGAGCTACTATGTATAATAAGTTCCATAAAACAGAATTACCTCCATTCTTAGGATTCTTTGCAGGTAAAAGATTAGTTCCTATCATGGCAGCTGTAGTAGGATTTATCGTTGGTATGATAATGCCTTACATCTGGCAACCAATTCAAGGTGGGTTAGAATCATTATCTATGATAGCAAACGATCCTAACAACTCAAACTTATCAACATTTATATTTGGTCTAATAGAAAGAGCGTTAATTCCATTCGGATTACACCATATCTTTTATTCTCCATTCTGGTTCCAATTCGGTGAATACACAAATGCCGCTGGACAATTAGTTCAAGGAGATAACAGAATTTGGTTTGCAATGTTTAACGATGGTATTAGAAACTTCTCATCAGATACCTATGTAGGTGCAGGTAAATTTATGACTGGTAAATTCCCATTCATGATGTTTGGATTACCAGCAGCAGCATTAGCAATGTATCATGAAGCTAAACCTGAAAAAAGAAAGTTAGCTGGAGGTATCTTATTCTCAGCAGCATTAACATCATTCTTAACAGGTATCACTGAACCAATTGAATTCGCATTCTTATTCGTAGCACCAGTTTTATATGGTATTCACTGTGTAATTGCAGCGACATCATTTATGGTAATGAATATGTTAAATGTTAGAATCGGTATGACATTCTCAGGTGGAGCTATCGACTATGTATTATTCGGACTTTTACCAGGAATCAGAGGAGATTTCGATAATAACTGGTATATGGTAATAGTTGTAGGATTAGTATTAGCTGTTGTTTATTACTTCCTATTCAGAGCTGTTATCAGAAAGTTTGATCTTAAAACTCCAGGTAGAGAAGATGAAGAATTAGAAGAGGAAGTAAAAGTAAGCGGAAGCGAACTGTCTATCTTAGTTATGGCTGCTTTAGGTGGTAAAGATAACTTAGTTACGATTGATGCTTGTATTACAAGACTTAGATTAGAAGTTAAAGATGTAAACGCAGTAAATGATAAAGAATTAAAGAGATTAGGAGCTTCAGGAGTACTTAAAGTTGGTACAAATGGTGTTCAAGCAATCTTTGGATCAAAGGCTCAATTTATAGCACAAGATTTAAAAGGAATGTAATTTTTAAATCTAAAAAGGGTTCTTAGGAACCCTTTTTAATTTAAATTATTTTTAGAACTTATAATTAACCCCTGCCGTATACCAGAACATGTCTATATTTTTAGTCTCTTTATATGCTCCTCTGTCATATTCTCTATCCTGCCAGTCATAAGCTATACCACCATCTACTGACCATTGATCATTGATTTTATAAGCTGCCAACAATTCTGCTCTTACTCTGTAATCACTTGTATAATCATAAGTTTTAGATGTTTCTGATAGATCTCTTAATAAAGAATATCTAACTCTAGGCATAATTGTCAACTTATCTGTAACTTGATAAATCCCCATTAATCTCACTTGATGATCATACATAGTTTCATCGTTATTATTATAGAATTCCCCTGTTGAATAGAAAGTCGGTCTCAATGCAAAATTATCTGTGATTGAAAATGTTGGCCCTAAATCTCCCTCATAGTAATTACCTTTATTCTTAGCTCCATTAGTACTATCAACATCATGTCCTACTACAAACCAACCAGAAACATATTGATATGAAGAATCTACTCCTAACTCTACCCTGTCTCTATTTCTATTTTGTTCTGCTGCATATGCATCTCTTTTTTTAGTTCCCCTTTCGCTTCTATACTTAAAAGCAACCCCGATTTTTGGTGTAGCTTGATATCTAATTTTATAGTCTACTCTTGTATTTTGATTATCCGCTCCATCTGAATTAATGTGTCCAGTTCCCCTCTGTTCTACATTTAGATGATAGCCCCAATTTCCTTTAACAGCATTAATCCCTGTTCCAAACATCAAAATATTTTCACTTTTTCCAAAATCTTTAGATCCTAAATCATACTTTTCTTTTTCTATATAGGTTCTAGCCGAGACCTGCCATTCTTCTCCTTGATTTCCCTGCTTTATTATTTCTGCTTTCCCACTATCTTCTACTACAAGTACCGTATTTGCTAATTTTTCTTTCAAACTCATATTTTCTGCCTTTAACTGTTCTAATGTCTGAGGAGCTTCCTCTGCAAAAGTATTGGTCCCTAAAAATACAATTAATCCTAATATCGATAATTTTTTCTTCATTTCTAACCTCCATAATTTAATTAATATATTATCTTAATTTAAATTTTTGCCATGATTTAATCTTATCTATAAAAACAAGATTATCTTCACGAACTCTCCCTATTATATTGCTATTGCCATCATTTTCATAATTTCTTAAGGCTATATGCAGTTCGCCTTTATATCTATCATAATTTGAGTTTTCGATAATCACATCACCTCTTTTTATATCTCTTGTATTTTTAGAAGATATTTCATAGGCTTGATATTTTACCCTGGGCATAGTGGATCTTATAGTATATTCACTGCCATCCCCTCTATAAAAATGAAGCTCATCATATAAAATTTTAGCTTCCGTTTCAGTGAGTTCAACCTCTATGTCTATATCTAATGTCAACAGCCCCCTTCTAAGCTCTCCCAATGCCTTTAATTCACCTTCTGAAGCAAAGCAATTAGCTATAATAATGTCATCCACGACATCGGTATTCCAAAGATCTCTTGCCTGTACTGTAATATCTTCTATATATCTATGCTCCTCTAGTGTACACAACCCCTCTGAAACCGGCCAAGGGCCAAGGGTAGCAGCTGTAGAATTTATAAATGCAGCTACCCTTATTCCATGATCCTTATATTTTTTAGAAGTTTCTAAAAATAATTCTCTTTTAAGCCCACTTCTTTTCTTAGGATAAAAGTTATGACATCCCAATATCTTATGGACATCTGCACAATATGATAATATATTTTCCAAATATCTATTGGGCTGACTAACATTTAATTCAATCATTAGATTTTCTTTATTGTAGGTCATCATAGCTTCTTCAGCTCCTGTGAATCCTTCATCTAATCTAAGTCCATCTACACCCACCTCACGAAAAAATGATAAATCATCATAGGATATTTTTAAATCTTTAAATACACATGGTGCTACATCTACTATTACTTCAAATTTATAACCTTTAGCATATGTAATTATCTCTTTAAACTCACTAACTATTAATTCTTTATTGCCTTCTACAGACAATAGACAGGTAAATACCCTATCGAATCCATATTTTGCTGCTTTTGCTATATAGTTTTTATTTTCCTCTAAACTGGTATGTTCAGGATATATTGAAATTCCAAGCCTTCTCATTTTAATTTTCTCCTAATTCTTATAAACTATAATACTTCTCTCTGCGAAAAGTTTGACAAATATTCTTTATTAGCTTCTAATATCTCATCTAAAATTGTTTTAGCTACTTTCCCTGACCTTACTAGAGGGTTAATTGTCAGAGCTTGTAGTGCATTACTATATGATCCTTCTAACGCTGCTTCAATTGTCAATTGCTCAAATGATTTTAAAATTCTTAATTCTCCTTGTGCACTAACTGATAATTCTCCACAATTTAAGGGGATAGGTCCTGCATTTGTTATTAAACAAGTTGTTTCTATAGATGATTTTTTTGGGAGACAATTAATTGTTCCATTATTTTCAATGTTTACAACCATATAAGTTCTCTTATCATTATAGATACCATTTATTAACTCGCATGCTGCATCTGAGTAATAAGCACCCCCGCGAAGTTCTAATTGCTTTGGCTTTTCTTTTAAATTTGGATCTTTATATAATTCAAATAACTCTCTCTCTACTTTTTTTACAACCTCTGCTCTTGTACCATAATTCTTATAATCTCCTAACTGATGCTCTAACTCATCATCAGTTAGATAATAATATTTATGATAAGGACAAGGCATCATTTTCGTTGCTAATATTTGTGCTTCTATAAATGGAATATCCTCTATATTTTTAGGATTAAATTCATCACTTTTTAGAAGTTCTGGTAGTAACTTAGGTAAAACGTCTTCTCCCTTATAATATACATGTTTCCCCCATACATAGTGATTTAAACCTACCATATGAAATAGAAAATCATCACTTTTTAGTATATTAGCTACTGATTTTCTCATTCCCACTGGAACGTTACATAATCCAACAATTTTTATATCTGTGTACCTTAATACAGCTTCAGTAATTATCCCTGCTGGATTTGTAAAATTAATAAGCCAAGCATTAGGAGCTAATTTCTCTATATCTTTACATATATCTAATATTACGGGTATTGTTCTAAGAGCTTTTCCAAAGCCCCCTGCTCCATTAGTTTCTTGGCCTAACATCCCATGAGACAGCGGTATTCTTTCATCTAGTATTCTAGCGTCTAGCTGTCCTACCCTCAATTGAGTTACAATAAAACTGGCTCCCTCTATTGCTTTTTCCCTATCAAGTGTTAAATAGACTTGGCAGTTAATCCCTGATTTTTCAACCATTCTCTTAGCTAAATTTCCTACTATTTCTAATTTTTCTTTCCCTTCTTCGATATCCACAAGCCAAATTTCTTCTATAGGCAGTTCATGATGCCTGTTTATAAATCCTTCAATTATTTCAGGAGTGTAACTTGAACCTCCTCCAATTATTGCTATTTTTAACATGATTTTCCCTCCTCAATCAGCTACTTATTTCTTTTTCTAATTCTTTTTCATATATCATGACAAATGGCTTATAGATTAAATAAGATAATAAAACTAATACCCCACTTAATAAGAATGCTGAAATTCCAAAATTAGTTGCTAAAAATGCTGCTACTGGTCCTGGTGTAGTCCAAGGTACTAATGTTACTACTTTCCCTACTAATCCGAACTTAAGTGCATACCATGCAATTGTTGCATTAATCATAGGAACTCCTAGGAATGGTATAAATAAAATTGGGTTCATTACTATTGGTGCACCAAATATAATTGGCTCATTGATATTGAATATTCCAGGAATTGTTCCTAATTTTCCAATTGCACTTAAATGTTCTGACTTGCTTCTTGCCATAGCTATTGCTAATCCAATTGTTGCTCCAGATCCACCTAAATATACAAATGCATCTAAGAATCCTCCAGCAAAAATATGTGGTAAACTATTTACTCCAGTTTGCAATGCAGCTTGATTCCCTGCTAAATTAGTTAAAATAATCGGATTAATGATCGCGACTACTACATTTACTCCGTGTAATCCTGCAAACCATAGTATATGAACTATTAACATAATTAGTAAAACTGCTGGTAAACTATCCGATACAGTTATAAGCGGTGCAAAAGTATCCATAATCAATTTAGGAATCATCTTTCCTGTACTTTGAACCCAGTTATTAATAGGTTGAAAAATTATTATTACAGCTATAATTGGTGTTAATAATTCAAATGATTTCGCAATTGCTGGTGGGACAGAATCAGGCAGCTTTATCACCATTTTTTTGGCGGCCATAAACCTATATATCTCAATTGCTATAAATGAACCTATGATTGCTGTAAATAATCCGTTTGCATCTAAGTATCTAGCATCCATTACCGGCATCCATCCACCATCTACATGAAAAACATTCATCACTTGAGGATCTTTTGCCATAGGTACCCAATCTAATTTTGCTGAGGTCATAAGGAAAGTAAACAGCGTTAAAAAACCACCTGTAATACCATTTAACTTATATTGATTAGAGAGACTATATCCAATTCCAAAAGACACAAATAAAGACATAACTCCCATACTGACATAAAATGGCTGAACCCAGTTAGCCTTATGGGTACTCATCAAATTAACATACCACTGCATGTATAATGGTGACGCTTTATCTGTAAAAGGCAAATTAACTAAAAGCAATATAAAAGATCCTACAATTAAAAATGGCATGGCAAATACAAACCCGTCTTTTAGTGCTGTAAGATGTTTTTGGTTAGCCATCTTAGATGCTAATGGCATCAAATACTTTTCTGTAAAATTTGTAAACTTAGTCATAAATTTATTCATTCTTCTCCCCCTATACTAATTAAAAATTTATTTTAAATACATATTATTTAAAGTTAAGTCACTTCTAATAATATTTCTACTAACGAAATAACCGTCTCAGCTGACATATATTGATCTTCAGCATGGGCAATTATTAGATTTAACTCCACTACTACATTATCATCGTCTTCACACTCTGCTGTCACATATTTATGATGTACCCCATGGGCTTCTAATAATAATTGTCTAGCTTCTAATAATCCACTTTTATCCTTATTTCGAAGAGCTTCTAGTGCTATACTTTTAGCCGTCCCTGCCATTGCAATTATTGGCATAAATCCTTCTATAAGTTCTTCTTTTGTAAATTTATTCACGGTCTCCTCCTTAATCCACTATTAATTCCAAAGCAAAATCTAGTATTTTTTCCCCTTTCATCATTCCATAGTCCATACTATTGATGACTTCTACAGTTTTATTAACATCTTTAGCTATCTTGTTTAACTCATCTTTTTTAAATCTTACCTGCGGACCTAATAAGAAGACATCATATTTATCTAAATTTGAATAAAACTGCTCCAATCCCATTGCTTCTACTTCGCATTCAACTCCTCTTAACTCTGCTGCCTCTCTCATTTTCTTAACTACTATACTTGTCGACATTCCTGCACTGCACAATAATAATATCTTTTTCATCTTTTCCCCTCCTCATTTTTTCAAAACCTCTTATTTTAAAAAACAAATATGTTTCGTCCTACTTTTCTATAACAGTAATGTTGATTTTCTGTGCTAATTAGAGTGTATATTATGACTTATTTAAAAGCAAATTTACGAAAAAACAATTTTTTTTCGTCTAATTTTTAATATAGTGTATACACTTTTATCAATTTTAATAGTATAATCAATTTATAACGATTTAATTTTATTTTATTTTCGTGTAATATGGGAAGTTTTAGTTTAAAATATCACAAAATAATTTTAGGAGGTTATTGAAAATGTTAAAAATTTCTATTTTTTTAGATGCAGAATCATTTGAAAAGCCATTCAATTTAAAAGTTGAGCCAAAATTGAAAGTAAAGGAAAAAATATTTTTAGATAAATTGATGAATAAAATTTCATTAAACTCCCATGTAGTGTTTTTTTCATTGGGAGAGTTATATGGAATATATAAATCTAAAGATATTTTAGACATAAAAAAAAACCTTTTAAGGTTGAGTAAGAAAAAAATGTACTTTACATTGATAAATTTAGAGAAAGAAACTATTCAAGGAGAATTTTACCTCTTGAATTCTATCTACCTTAAAAAAGATGGAATATATGTTACTCCTCCTTTGGAGCTGATCTACTCATTGGATAAAAAATCCATCTTTCATAGGATAGATCTGTCAACATTTATAAGGTTTAAAGAAAAGCACACTTTTAATTTCTATCCAAAAATAATTGAAAACTATGACTCTAAAAATTTTGAGTATAATGTAACTCAATTAAAAGAAATCCTAGGAGTAGAAGATGATTATTATGAAAGATTTTATGATTTTGAAAAAAACATTATAAAACCTATTATAAACGATATAAATAAGTCTTCTAAAATCCATATCCACTATGAAAAAATTAAAAATGGTCAGGGAAAAACAAATAAAATCACATGTTTAAAGTTTTTCTTTATCGACAATGAAAAAGATGAAGTTTTAAAAAATACAAATATAATCATACATTCAATTAAAAATAAGATCCATGATATACCTAAGATAAGTAAATTAATTGAATCTTCTCTAGGTGAAGGAGAGCTACAAATAATTTTAAAATTAATCGATAAAATCAAATTAAACTTTGAACCTCCTATCGATGTTTTTTTAGAGGCAGCATTAAAAAGTCATTATAGATTGAAAGATGAAGCCATAAAAATCATAGATATTTCTGAAAATTTTACCTCCTGTTTTAAGATTGAAGGCCGTTTATATAAGGAACTTTCCATTTTTAATTTCAGTTATAACTACTATTTTTTAAAAGAATTGCAGCACTTAAGGATGAATGGGATTTTTAACTATAATATATTCCCATGGAAGATAAAAGTAAGATTCAATTCCAAAGAAAATTCTAGTATCAAAATATCTATGAATTTAAAAGAAGAAGAAGATATTCCTAAATATTAAAAAAACAGGAGAAAATTCTCCTGTTTTTTTATTTTTTAATTCTATCTATTATGTACTAAATTATCCACGAGATGACATGCTACAAAATGCCCGTCTGAAATCTCATTTAATGCAGGATCTCCGTGACTG